>NZ_DSDD01000169.1:0-5666 GCF_011048875.1 Rhodovulum sp. | reverse complement strand
GCAGAGTGATCGGCGCGCGCCCCCGGTGCAACCCCTCTAGCACGCAAGGGTTGACAAAATCCTTGCGTGATGGGGTGTTGATGGCGCGAAAGCTTGAGAACAGAAAGCGAACCCGCTATCTTCCGCGCATGAGTCTGCACCCGCCCCTGACCCGCACGCCACATCGCACGCCCCCGGCGCTG
Source organism: Rhodovulum sp. (assembly GCF_011048875.1). NCBI lineage: Bacteria > Pseudomonadati > Pseudomonadota > Alphaproteobacteria > Rhodobacterales > Paracoccaceae > Rhodovulum > Rhodovulum sp. The sequence goes on along the minus strand of NZ_DSDD01000169.1, from coordinate 5,484 downwards.
ACCGCGCTGGACGAGATCGCGCTGCCGCTGGCGCGGGCGCATGAGCTGTGCGGCCCGGCGCGGCACATGCTGGCGCTGGTGCTGGCGGGCGCGGCCAGCGGGCCGGTGATCTGGATCCAGCCCGCCTGGGCGCCGGGGCGGCTTTATCCCGACACGCTGGCCGAACGGATCGCGCCGGGGCGGCTGATCCTGGTGACGCCGAAACGGGCCGAGGATCTGCTGTGGTCGATGGAGGAGGCGCTGCGCGCGGGCGTGGTGCCGCTGGTGGTGGCCGAACTGCCCGAACCGCCGCCGCTGACCCCGGTGCGCCGGCTGCACCTGGCGGCCGAGGCGGGGGCGGCGACCGGGCATGGCCTGCCGCTGGGGCTGATCCTGACGCCGGGGCCGGGCGGGGCGGCGGGCGTCGAGACGCGCTGGCACATGGCGCCGCGCCATGCCCCCGGCCGCAGCGAATGGCGCCTGGAACGCCGCTGCGCCCGCCACGCCCCGCCCGCCGCCTGGCAATTGCGCGAGACGGGCGGGCAACTGGCGCTGTCGCGCGCCGCGATGGGCTAGGGGCGGACCCCACGGGCGCTGGCCAAGGCGCGGGGCTTGGGCTAAACGGGGCGCCGAGCACGGCAAGAAGGCAGCCCCCGAATGGCACGCATCCTGATCACCTCGGCGATCCCCTATATCAACGGGATCAAGCATCTGGGCAATCTCGTCGGCAGCCAGTTGCCCGCCGACCTTTACGCCCGCTACATGCGCGCCCGCGGCCATGAGGTGCTGTTCCTCTGCGCCACCGACGAGCATGGCACGCCAGCCGAGCTGGCCGCCGCCAAGACCGGCGAGCCGGTGGCCGAGTATTGCGCGCGGATGCACGGGGTCCAGGCGGAACTGGCGCGCGGCTTCCGGCTGTCCTTCGACCATTTCGGGCGGTCTTCCTCGCCCCAGAACCACCGGCTGACCCAGTATTTCGCGGGCCGCCTGGCTGAGAACGGCTATATCGAGGAAGTCACCGAGAAACAGATCTATTCCAACGCCGACAAGCGGTTCCTGCCCGACCGCTATATCGAGGGCACCTGCCCGAATTGCGGCTATGACAAGGCCCGCGGCGACCAGTGCGAGAACTGCACCAAGCAGCTGGATCCCACCGACCTGATCGAGCCGCGCAGCGCGATTTCCGGCTCGACCGACCTGGAGGTGCGCGAGACCAAGCACCTGTATCTGCGCCAGTCGCTGATGAAGGACGAACTGGCGGCCTGGATCGACTCGAAAACCGACTGGCCGATCCTGACCACATCCATCGCCCGGAAATGGCTCAACGATGGCGACGGGTTGCAGGACCGGGGCATCACCCGCGATCTGGACTGGGGCATCCCGGTCAAGCGCGGCGAAGAGGACTGGCCGGGGATGGAGGGCAAGGTCTTCTATGTCTGGTTCGACGCGCCCATCGAATATATCGCCGCCGCCGCCGAATGGGCCGAGGCGCAGGGGCGGCCGGATGCCGACTGGCGGCGTTGGTGGCGGACCGACGAGGGCGCGGCCGATGTTCGATATGTGCAATTCATGGGCAAGGATAACGTGCCCTTCCACACCCTGTCCTTCCCCGCCACCATCATGGGCTCGCGCGATCCGTGGAAGCTGGTGGATTACATCAAGTCGTTCAACTACCTGAATTACGATGGAGGGCAGTTCTCGACCAGCCAGGGCCGCGGCGTGTTCATGGACCAGGCGCTGGCCATCCTGCCCTCGGATTACTGGCGCTGGTGGCTTTTGTCCCATGCCCCCGAACATTCGGATAGTGAATTTACCTGGGAGAATTTCCAGGCCAGCGTGAACAAAGACCTGGCCGATGTGCTGGGCAATTTCGTCAGCCGGGTGACCAAGTTCTGCCGTGCGAAATTCGGCGAGGTGGTGCCCGAGGGCGGCAGCCCCGGCGACCGCGAGACCGAGCTGACCGATGAGCTCTATATCCGCCTGCGCGCCTATCAGGCGCATATGGAGGCGATCGAGATCCGCAAGGCCGCGGGCGAGCTGCGCGCGATCTGGGTGGCGGGCAACGAATATCTGCAAGCCGCAGCACCCTGGACCGCGATCAAGACCGAGCCCGAGACGGCCGCGATGCAGATCCGCTTTTCGCTGAACCTGATCCGGCTTTACGCGGTGCTGTCCGCGCCCTTCATCCCCGATGCCAGCGCGGCCTTGCTGAAGGCGCTGGACAGCGGGGACGACTGGCCCGAAGACCTGCCCGCCGCGCTGAACCGGCTGGCGCCGGGCCATGCCTTCGCCACGCCCGACATCCTGTTCCGCAAGATCACCGACGAGGAGCGCGAGGGCTGGCAGGCGCAGTTCGCGGGCGCGCGGCACTGAGGGTTGCGGCGGCCGCGCGCTTGCGCAACCCTGAACCCTCCCGCAACCCGGAGCGGTCGTGCTGTCCTATCGCCTCCTGCTGAGCCTTGCCGCGCCGGTCTTCGCGCTGCGCCTGATCCGTGACGGGCGGCTGGCCGCCGAACGTCTGGGCGGCGGTCCCGACGCAGGGCCGGACGCGGGGCCGGTGATCTGGCTGCATGGCGCCTCAAACGGCGAACTCGCCTCGGCGCGGGGGCTGGTGGACCGGCTGCTGGACAGGCGGCCCGGGGCGCGGCTGGTGGTCACCTGCAACAGCGCGACCGGGCGCGCGCTGGTGCGGGGCTGGGGGCTGGACCGTGTCGCGGTGCGGCTGGCGCCGCTGGATTACCGCTGGGCGCTGGCCCGGTTCCTGTCGCGCTGGCAGCCCGCCGCGCTGGTGCTGATCGAAAGCGAGCTGTGGCCGAACCGGCTGGCGGCGATGGCGGCGCGCGGGCGGCCGGTGCTGGTGGTGGGCGCGCGGATGTCGGCGCGCAGCGCTGCGCGCTGGGGGCGGCTGCCGGGGCTGGTCGGCGCGATGCTGGCACGGGTGGGCTATCTCTCGGCGCAGGATGCGGCATCGGGCGCGCGTTTCGTGGCGCTGGGCCTCGATCCCGCGCGGCTGGGGCCGGTGGTGGACCTGAAATCGGACGGCGCGGCCCCTGCCCCGCCCGACCCCGATGCGCTGGCCCGCCTTGCGCCGCTTTTCCCGCGCGGCGACACGCTGCTGGCCGCCTCGACCCATGAGGGCGAGGAACGCGCGGTGCTGGCGGCCTTCGCCGCGGCCCGCACCACCCGGCCCGGGCTGCGCCTGATCCTCGCCCCCCGCCATCCCCGCCGCAGCCCCGAGATCGCGGCCGAGATCGCGCGGACCGGCCTGCCCTTCGCCACCCGGTCCAGGGGCGAGGCGCCGGGGCCGGACATGCCGGTCTACCTGGCCGACACGATGGGCGAGATGGGGCTGTGGTATGCGCTGGCGGGGATCGGGTTCATCGGCGGCTCGCTGGTCGACCGCGGCGGCCATACCCCGTGGGAGCCCGCCGCCCGGGGAACCGCCATCCTGCATGGGCCGCATGTCGCGAATTTCGCGCGCGTCTATGCCGCGCTGGACGCCGCAGGCGGGGCGCGCAGGGTCACCGGACCCGACGAGCTGGCCCGCGCGCTGGCCGGGCTGGATGGCCCGGCCCAGGCGGCGATGGCGGCCCGCGCAAGCGACACAGCCGCCCGCCTGAGCGCCGATGGCGCGGGGCTGGACCCGCTGCTGGACGCGCTGATCCGGCTGATCGACACCCCGAACGGAGATCCCGACCATGGCTGAGCCGATATTCACCCTCGACGAATTGCAGGCGGCCGCAGCCTTCGTGCACAGCCGCATGCCGCCCACCCCGCAATATGCCTGGCCCCTGCTGGCCGAGGCCACCGGCGCCGAGACCTGGGTCAAGCACGAGAACCACACCCCCACCGGCGCCTTCAAGATCCGCGGCGCGCATAGCTTCATCGACTGGCTGCAGCGCACGCAGCCCGACTGTCCCGGCATCGTCACCGCGACGCGCGGCAATCACGGGCAGGGCCAGGCGCTGGCGGCGCGAGCCGCCGGGATGGTGGCGAAGATCTATGTCCCCGAGGGCAATTCGGTGGAAAAGAACGCCGCGATGCGCGCCTTCGGGGCCGATCTGATCGTGCATGGCGCCGATTTCGACGCCGCGCGGCAAGAGGCCCAGCGCGTGGCCGAGGCCGAGGGGCTGGCCTTCGTGCCGCCCTTTCACCGCGAACTGGTGCGCGGGGTCGCGACCTACGGGCTGGAACTGTTCACCGCCGTCCCTGACCTGCACACGGTCTATGTGCCGATCGGCTGCGGTTCTGGCATCTGCGGCACGATCGCGGCGCGCGATGCGCTGGGGCTCGACACGCGGATCGTCGGCGTCGTGTCGGAAAATGCCGATTGCGTGCTGCGCTCGATGGCGGCGGGCGATTATGTCGAGACCGAGACCGCCCGCACCTTTGCCGACGGCATCGCCGTGCGCGTGCCGGTGCCCGAGGCGTTCGACATCTTTGCCTGCGGCGCGGAACGAGTCGTCTCGGTCTCGGATGCCGAGGTGGCCGAGGCGATCCGCCTCTATTTCCGCGCCACGCATAACCTGGCCGAAGGCGCGGGCGCAGCGGCGCTGGCCGCGCTGATGGCCGAACGCGACATCATGGCGGGCAGGCGCGTGGGCGTGATCCTTTGCGGTGGCAATATCGACAGCGAGTGGTTCGAAACGGTCCTGTCGGGCGGCGTGCCGCGGGTCTAGCGGCCTACAGGAAACTCATCGCGTCCGAATTCTCGCAGGTGCCGGGACAGGAGCCGGGGCGGTAGACCGTCACGCTGCGCTCGTCGTGATACTCGATCTCGGGCTGGAAAAAGCGCCGGTCATGGGGTTCGTAGAACCCGCCAAGCGTCAGTCCCGCCTCGGGGAAACACAATTGTTCCTGACAAAGCGCCACATTTCCCAGTCGTTCCTCCAGGCGGCGGACGATCTCGGACGGGTCGGCGGCGAAGAAATCCTCGCCCTCGAACAGCACCCCCTGGACATGGCGGCTGGAGACGATGCACACCAGCGCATCCTCGCGGTATTCGCAGATCGGCAGGCCCAGGCCGCGATATTCCATCTGCCGCCCACCCGCGCCGCGATAGACATGCTGCGGCCGCCCCATGAGCGGCAGCGCCTCGACCTCTGCGCGCGACATGCCCAGCCGCAGGGGAACCAGACCCTCCCCGGGCGCGATGCTCCAGACCATGTCCCGCCCCTCCTCCTCGCCTGTTTCAGGGAACATATGGATCGGGATGCGGTGCGGGAAGGGGGTAATGGGCCAGCTCGGCATGGCAGGCGGCCCCCTGCCCGAGATCCGAGCGGTAAAGCCCGAATCCGGTCACCGCGAAAGGTCCGGCGCGGAAATCCAAGGCGGCAGCGACCGCGCGTTCCAGCCGGTCACGCCCCGGCGCGGCCGGGTTCAGATAGGCCAGCGTGACATGCGGGACAAAGCGGCGATGCGCAAGCCGCACCCCCGCCCCGCGCGCGGCCTGTTCGACCTTGGCCTGCAGATGCCGCAGCCCCGCGCAGTCGGCCACCCCCGCAT
>NZ_DSDD01000041.1:0-5677 GCF_011048875.1 Rhodovulum sp. | reverse complement strand
GGATCTGGACGAAGAAGAGCGCGGGCTGATCGAGACAACGCTGTTCGATTCCGAATTCACCGAGCAGCGCATGCACATCACCAGTCTGGCGCTGGGCCGGTTCCTGCATGACGTCACGCTGGATACGAAGGGCGTGTCGGCCCATGCGCGGCTGGAGGCGCTGGCGACCGCCTGAGCGGCCACATCAGCGCGCAAGGCTCAGGACGCGACCGAAAGGCGCACCCGTGGGCGGCGGATCGCCCGGCACGGCCCAGAGGATCGGCAGCCGCTGCCGGGGCGTGGGGCCGAATGGCCCCTCAAGGTCTGTCAGGATCACCACCGCCGAGGGGTCAAGCGCCAGCGCCTCGTCCATCACCTGGATGAACGAGGTGCCGCCATCGCGGGTGAACAGGATGTCGGTGATCCGCTTTTCCCAGACCGCCCCCCCCATCACCGCGCGGCTGCGCACCTCGGTATCGAAGACCAGAACATGGGTTTCGGCCCCCGTGCGCTTGGCGATGGCGCCCAGCTCGGCCGCGAATTTCGCCAGAAGCGTGCCATCGACCGAGCCCGAACTGTCGATGCCGACCACGATCCGGGGAATGTCGCGATCGCGCAGGATGCCCGGCTCGAAGGCCGGATCGGGGCCGCCATGGGCGCGGGCATCGGCATCGCGGGCCAGCCAGCGCCGCGCGGGCCGTGTGGCCAGCGGCCGGGGGCTGGCCATGACCGCGCGGCTGACCAGCCCGCGCAGCAGCACCTCCCATGGGGTGTGGACCTCGGGCAGATCGGCCAGCCGGTGACCCAGCGCGCCGATGCCATGCCCGGCCAGCCGGCCCGCCTCCATCGCGCGGGCGACACGCTGACGCCATTCGGCATCCTCCTCGCGGCCCGCGCCCTCGTCACGCTCGTCCCGCGCGCTGTCCAGATCGGGGGCAAAGGCCATCTGGTCGGCATAGGCCCGAGCGGCATCGGCCAGCGCTCCGCCGGGACGCGGCTTCTCGCCGCCGGTGCCGCCCTGCCCGCCCGACCGCCCACCGCCGCCGCTGGCCACCCCCTTGTCGCCGGGCCTTGTGGTCCGGGTCGGCGCATTGTCCTGCATCAGCGCGATATAGAGCCGTTCGGCATCGTATTTCGTGACAGCATCCTGGCCGGAAATCCTCTCGCGCGTGGTGGCCAGCAACAGCCCCGTCAGCCGCACCGCGGGGCGCGGCAGGATGAAACCGGTCAGCATCAGCGTCTCGTTCACGATGGCATCGGTGGCGAGGTTGAACAGATCCTCGTCGAACCGGTCGCCGAAGCGCAGATACATCGCGTGCGACCGCGGCGCGTGGCGAAAGGCGATGTGCAGGATGTGGTGGGCGGCAAGGCCGATCTGCTCGGGCAGGCTCAGCGCCTCGAAATCGGCGCCGTAATGGATCGCGCGGCCATCGGTCCAGGCCGCCCCCTCGCGCAGGTCGCTGTCAAGATGGGTGCACCACAGCGCCAGCGCGGCAAAGGCCGGGTCCTGTTCGGCAAGCTTGGTCAGCGCCCGCCGCGCCCGGGTCGAGTGGCGCAGCGGCGTCACGCGAGCCCCGCCTCCTTGCGCTCGGCCGCATAGGCGCGATAGGCGTCATGGCCAAGGAACCGCTCGCCCAGTCCCAGATCCAGCCCCTTGCGGATCAGCCCCTCGAAGCCGTAGGTGCAAAGCTCGGACAGCGGCATGCGCTTGAACTCCTCCTCCTCGCGAAGCCGGGCAAGCTGGCGGATATCGGCCATGATGTCGATCACCCCATTGACGTTGCGCTCGTCCAGAATCCCGATCAGCCCATAGATCAGCGCGTTCAGCCCGTGCATCGAGACGGGATAAAGCCTGATCCGCTCCTTGCGGTCGGCCTCCAGCATGTCCCGCACCTGCACGGTGGCGGAAATGTCATCGGCGATCATCGCGAACTCGGCCGCCACGGCCTCGCCCACCGTGCCCGCGACCAGCACGTTGCGCATCCGCCGGTCGGGCACGGCGTGCAGGATCTGGCTGACACGTTCCCAACTGCGCGGCGTCGTTGCGATCAGCTGGCCCTCGGCAACCGTGCGTTCGGTCGTGTCCAGCAGGTCGGGCCTTGTCTTGATGAAGGCGACGACCGTGGGGTGCAGCCCGCGCGGCACCGCGTAATTGTCAAGCCAGTCGGCGGCGGCGGCCTGCACATGCAGGTGGATCAGCCGGTCCGAAAGTGCGGTGTTCATCTGGTAGGCGATGGCGCCGTCCTCGACCGTGTTGCCGGCGGCGACGACGAACACGTTGTCGGGCAGGCGGTGGCGTCCCACCCGGCGTTCCTGCAACAAACCGTAGACCGTGGGCTGCAGCATGGGCGAGGCCGCCGTCAACTCGTCCAAGAACAGGATCGAAGGGTGTGCCGGGTCGTCGGGCAGATCCTCCGGGCGATACCATTTGGTCTTCTGCGCGTCGTGGTCGTAATAGGGCAGCCCGCGCAGGTCCTGCGGTTCGATCGTGGTCAGGCGCAGATCGAACAGCCGCGCGCCGATCTCGGCGGCCAGTTGCTCGACGACCTGCGTCTTTCCGACCCCCGGCCGCCCATGCATCATGTAGGACGCCAGCATGTGCCCCGCCGCCTGCGCCTGCCAGCCCGCGCGCAGCACATCAAGCGCCTCGCCGGCCGAAACGATCATCGCATTCACACTCAGGCCTGACCCGTCCTGCCTGTCTGTTCCCGCCAACCTAGGACGGTTGGGGCCGGGATCACGCCCGCCGCCTTGCGGGCGCGGGTTTTGTGCCTATGTCACTGAGGACGCGGACCCGTTTGCCTATCGTCGCGCCTCACCCCTGAAGGAGCGCACCATGATCCAGCCAAAACCCGACGCCCGCGCCCTTGCCGTTCCCGCCGGGCGGCTGAGCCGGCTTGCCCGGTTCGGCGCGCTGACCTCTTCTGTCGCGGGCAACATGGCTTTGGCGGGCGCGCGGCAGATAGCGCAGGGAAAGCGCCCGCGCGCGGCAGATCTGCTGATGACACCCGCCAATGCGCGGCGCGTGGCCGACCAGCTTGCGCAGATGCGCGGGGCGGCGATGAAGGTGGGGCAACTGATCTCTATGGATGCGGGCGACATGCTGCCTCCCGAACTCGCCGAGATCATGGCCCGGCTCAGGGCGGATGCGCATCACATGCCAGGCGGACAGCTGAAAAAGGTGCTGACCGATGCCTGGGGCGCCGACTGGTTGAAACGGTTCGACAAGTTCCAGGTCCAGCCCATCGCCGCAGCCTCGATCGGGCAGGTCCATCGGGCACAGACGAAGGACGGGCGCGACCTGGCGATCAAGGTGCAATATCCCGGCGTGCGCCGGTCGATCGACAGCGATGTGAACAACGTGGCCGCGCTGATGCGGCTGTCCGGCGTGATGCCCCGGGAACTCGACATCGCGCCGATGCTGGACGAGGCCAAGCGCCAGCTTCACGAAGAAGCCGATTACGAGCGTGAAGGCCGCTACATGCGCTGGTTCGGCGACTTGCTGGCGGAATCCCCCGATTTCGTGGTGCCGGGGCTTCAGCCGGACCTGACCACGCCGGACATACTCGCGATGGATTTTGTTGAGGGCATGCCGATCGAGACGCTGGCCGAGGCCCCGCAGACAGAGCGCGACCGGGTTATGGGCCTGCTGATCGGGCTGTTGTTCCGTGAACTGTTCGAGTTCCGGCTCATGCAGACCGACCCGAATTTCGCCAATTACCGCTACCAGCCTGACACGGGGCGGATCGTGCTTCTGGATTTCGGCGCCTCGCGCGACTTTGGCCCCGAAATGGCCGAACAATTCCGCGCGCTGATGGCTGCGGGGCTGTCGGGCGAGCGGGCGGCGATGCGGCGCGCGATCCTCGATATCGGATTCTTCGCCGAGGATACGGCGGCGCATCACCAGGAAACGATGCTGTCCATGTTCGAGATGTCGATGGAACCCCTGCGCCGTCCCGGCGCGTTCGACTTCGCCGGTACCGATCTGGCGCTGCGGATGCGGGATGCGGGGATGGAACTGGGGGCTGACCGCGATTTCTGGCACATCCCGCCGATGGACACGCTGTTCATCCAGCGCAAGTTCGGCGGCATCTACCTGCTGGCCAGCCGCCTGAAGGCCCGCGTCGACCTGCGCGCGATCATCGAGCGGCATGTCTGAAACGCAGAACGGCCCCGCCTTCGACGGGGCCGTTCGCTGTCGTTTTCCCGGACCTCAGCCGGCCGCGCTGCCGAACCGCGCCGCCGCGATGCCCAGAACCTCGAGCCCGGTATTGGCGATGTCCTGCGCGGTCAGCCCGGCCTCGGCATACATTCGCGCGGGGCTGTCCTGTTCGATGAAGGCGTCGGGCAGGGTCATGGTCCGCACCGGCAGACCGCGGTCCAGCCGCCCGGTCCGCGCCAGCCAGTGCAGCACCATCGCGCCGAAACCGCCCTCGGCGCCGTGCTCGACGGTCACCAGTGCCTCGTGCTCCCTGACCAGACGGGCCACAAGGTCGGTGTCGAACGGCTTGGCAAAGCGGGCATCGGCCACGGTGACCGAGATACCGCGCGCCTCCAGCTCTTCGGCGGCCTTCAGGCAGTCGATCAGCGGCGCGCCCAGCGACAGCAGCGCGAGTTTCGTGCCTTCCCTGACGATCCGGCCCTTGCCGATATCCAGGATCCGGCCGCGTTCCGGCATCTCGACGCCGATCCCCTCGCCGCGCGGATAGCGGAAGGCGATGGGGCCGTCGTCATATGCCGCGGCGGTCGCGACCATATGGACCAGTTCCGCCTCGTCGCCCGCAGCCATCACGGTCATGCCCGGCAGGTTCGACAGGAACGCCACGTCGAACGCCCCCGCATGGGTCGAGCCGTCCGCGCCGACAAGCCCGGCCCGGTCGATGCAGAACCGCACGGGCAGCTTTTGCAGCACCACGTCATGCACGACCTGGTCATAGCCGCGTTGCAGGAAGGTCGAGTAGATCGCGCAGAAGGGTTTCAGCCCCGACGCCGCCATCCCGCCCGCAAAGGTCACCGCATGCTGTTCGGCGATGCCCACGTCAAAGACCCGCTTCGGAAACCGGCCCTGCATGATGTCCAGCCCGGTGCCCGAGGGCATCGCCGCGGTGATCGCCACCACCTTGGGATCGCGCGCGGCCTCGTCGGTCAGGGTCTTGCCGAAGACCGCCGTATAGCTGGGCGCGTTCGGCTGGCTTTTCGCCTGCGCGCCCGAGGCCACGTCGAATTTCGACACGCCATGGCCGCGGTCGGCCGAGGTTTCGGCCGGATGGTAGCCCTTGCCCTTGACGGTGCAGACATGGATCAGCGTCGGCCCCGAGGCCCGCGCCCGCGCGGCGCGCAGGACGGTCAGCAACTGGCCCATGTCATGCCCGTCGATCGGGCCGATATAGTCGAAGCCCAGTTCCTCGAAGAGCGTGCCGCCGCCGGGGAAGCCGGTGACCAGTTGCCGGGCGCGGCGTGCCCCTTCGCGGATCGGCCCCGGAAGAACGGCCTCGAAATCCTCGGCCATGTCCTTGAGTTTGCCCAGCGGCGTGTCCGTGTAGAGGCCCGAAAGATATCTCGACATTGCGCCGACCGGAGGGGCGATGGACATCTCGTTGTCGTTCAGGATCACGAAAATCCGCGGTTTCAGGTGGCCCGAATGGTTCAGCGCCTCATAGGCCATCCCCGCCGAGATCGAACCGTCGCCGATCACGGC
>NZ_DSDD01000118.1:0-5683 GCF_011048875.1 Rhodovulum sp. | reverse complement strand
CTCCCCCCGCTCCCCGAACAGCGCAAGATCGCCGAAATCCTGCGGACATGGGACGAGGCCATCGAGAAGCTCGAGGCGCTGCGGGCGACGAAGCTGCGTCGGTTGCGCGGACTGAGTCGCGCCCTGTTTGATCGAGCGGCGGATGATCCGGCCACCGTAACGAAACCGCTCGCCACCCTCGCGCGCATCATCAAGGGCCGGCAGCTAAACAAGCTCGACATCGCCAAGGGCGAATATCCGGTCTGGAATGGCGGTATGTCACCATCCGGTTTCCATAATGAATGGAACACCGAAGGCGGCACGATCACGGTCAGCGAAGGCGGCAACTCCTGTGGGTTCGTCAATCTTGCTGACAGGCGTTTCTGGCTAGGTGGCCATTGCTACGCCCTGCAAGACCTTTCAAAAGTGGTCGAACGAGATTTCCTGTTTCACTCGCTGAAAGCGCGTGAAGCTGAGATCATGCGCCTTCGGGTTGGCTCCGGCCTCCCGAACATTCAGCGCACCGACTTTGAACGCCTGTCGGTGGTGGTTCCGCCCCGAGACGAACAAGAAAAGATCGCGCGCGCCCTGACCACGGGCAATGCCGAACTTGACCTGCTCGGCGCCGAAATCGAAGCCCTCACCCGCCAGAAACGCGGCCTGATGCAGAAGCTGCTGACGGGCGAATGGCGGGTGGCGCCGGAGGGGTCCGGTGCCTGACTTCTCCGATTTCATCGTTTACGCCGATGAAAGCGGCGACCACGGGCTTGTCAGCATCGACCCGGAATACCCCGTGTTCGCGCTGACCTTCTGCGTGATGCGCAAGGCCGACTATTCCGGCACGGTTGTGCCCGCGGTGCAGAGCTTCAAGTTCGGCATCTGGAGGCATGACGCCGTCATCCTGCACGAGCACGAGATCCGCAAGAGCAAGGGCCCCTTCGCCATACTGATGACCGACCCCGCCCTGCGGAAGCGATTCTATAACGGCTTGAACAGCCTGATCGAAGCCGCGCCGATGACCATCTTCGCCTCGGTCATCGACAAGGAGAGGCTGCGGGCGAAATACGCCAACCCCTGGAACCCGTATGAGATCGCGCTGCTGTTCTGCATGGAGCGGCTGCACGGGATGCTCACCGCCGAAAGCCAGCACGGCAAGACCGTGCACGTGATCTTCGAGAGCCGGGGCAAGAAGGAGGATGCGGAACTCGAACTGGAGTTCCGGCGGATCGCCGGGAATGACGGCCACTGGGGCTACAGGCGCCACGATTTCAGCCGCTTCGATTTCCAGCCCGTGTTCATGTCGAAGGCGGCAAATGCGGCCGGCTTGCAGCTGGCGGACCTGACCGCCCGGCCGATCGCCCTGTCGCAGCTGCGCCCTGGCCAGCCGAACCGCGCGTTCGACATCATCCGGCCCAAGCTGGGAGGACTCAAATGCTTCCCATAAGCGATTGTTCTACAGTGAAAAACAAAAGGGCCCCGGAAGCTCCAGGACCCTCATGTCGACCGGGAAATTCCCAATCCTTTGACAAAGAGATAACCACGAAACCCCTTTCGTGCAAGTTAATCCGCAGGCGGGAGCGCTGCCCATGACCTTCGACGCCGCCGAAAAGCATCAGTCCCAGATCCCTGCCCTGCAAATGTTGGTGGCGCTGGGGTTCACGCCGCTATCTCAGGCCGAGGCGGTGCGCCTGCGCGGCAATCGCCTGCGCAACGTGGTGCTCGACGACGTTCTTGCGGACCAGCTTCTGCGGATCAACAGCTTTACCCATCGCGGCCGGGAGTATCGCTTCGACCTCGAGGATGCGCATGAAGCCATTCGGCGGCTGAAGCCTACGCCTGACCGTCAGAAGGGCCTGCGCGGGACCAATCAGGACATTTACGACACCCTCGTACTCGGGACGACCATCACCAAAACGATTCAGGGGGACTCGAAGTCCTGGTCGTTCCGCTACGTCGATTGGGAGCGGCCTGCGAACAACATCTATCACGTGACGGCCGAAGTCTCGGTCGAGCGGACGGCCAGCACCCAGACCAGGCGCTGCGACATCGTCGGCTACGTGAACGGCATCCCGTTCCTCGTGATCGAGAACAAGCGGCCGACCGAGAGCCTGAAGAAGGCCGGTAGCCAGCTGATCGGCTACCAGAACGAAGACAACATCCCGCAACTGTTCCACTTCGCGCAGCTTCTCATGGTGATGAACCGTGTCGAGGCGCGCTACGCCACCGTGGGTACGCCGCGGCAGTTCTGGCAGACGTGGCGGGACGAGGAAGACCGGGACGAGATCATCGATCAGATGGCAAATCGACCGCTCACCGCGGCGGAGGCGGACGCGGTTTTCTCGGGTGACTTCGCCTTTGCCCGCGCTCATTTCGAAGCCCTGGCCGCCGAAGGTGCGCGCGCGATCACGGCGCAGGACCGAGCAATCCATGCGATGTGCCGGCCGGAACGCCTGCTGGACCTGACCCGTCGCTTCACCGTGTTCGATGGCGGCGCACGCAAGGTCGCGCGCCATCAGCAGTTCTTCGGCATCCGGAAGGCTGTCGAACGGGTCCGCCAGTTCAAACTGGACGGCAGCCGCAAGGGTGGCGTGATCTGGCACACCCAAGGGTCGGGCAAGTCCCTGACCATGGTGATGCTGGGGCGCTCGCTCGCGCTCGACGGGGCCATCCCCAATCCGCGCATTCTGATTGTCACCGACCGCGACGATCTCGACAAGCAGATCAAGGACACGTTCAAGTCCTGCGAACTGGAACCCGTGCGGGCGACCAGCGGCGCCCATCTGATCGATCTGATCCGAAACCAGACGCCACTTGTGACGACCATCATCAACAAGTTCGATACAGCCGCCAAAGCCGCCGAGGACGTCGACGATGATGCCAACGTTTTCGTCCTGGTCGACGAGAGCCATCGCTCGCAGACCGGGCGCTATGGCGGTCACAGCCAGTTCGCCATGCGGATGCGCCGGCTGCTGCCGAAGGCCTGCTATCTCGGCTTCACCGGAACGCCGCTCCTGAAGAAGGAGAAGAATACGCTCTCGACCTTCGGCGGCCTGATCCACAAATACGCGATCGACGAGGCTGTCGCCGACGGGGCCGTTGTGCCGCTCCTCTATGAGGGACGGCTTGTCGAGCAGCAGGTCAATGGCGGCGTGATCGACAAGTGGTTCGACAAGATCAGCGAGGGCTTGACCCCCAGCCAGAAGGCCGACCTGAAGCGCAAGTTTTCCCGCATGGACGCGCTCTCAAAGACGGGCCAGGCGATCCGGGCGAAAGCTTTCGATATCTCGGAGCACTTCCGCCAGCACTGGCAAGGCACGGGATTCAAGGCACAGCTTGTGGCGCCGTCCAAGGCAGCGGCCGTCCGCTTCAAGGAGGTGCTCGACGAGATCGGGCACGTCACCAGCGAAATCGTCATCTCGCCGCCCGATGACAACGAGGGCAACGAGGAGGTCGACAAGGAATCGAAGGACCTCGTGCGCGGATTCTGGGTGCGGATGATGGCCCGGTACAAGACCGAGGACGAATACACCCGGCAGATCATCGATGCATTCAAGGGCTCGGGCGATCCGGAGATCCTCATCGTCGTGTCGAAGCTGCTGACCGGGTTCGATGCGCCGCGCAATACCGTGCTCTATGTGTGCAAGTCGCTGCGCGAACATAACCTGCTGCAGGCGATCGCCCGCGTGAACCGGCTCTACGAAGACGGCGCGACCGAGAAGCAGTTCGGCTTCATCATCGACTACGAGGGGCTGCTCGGAGAACTCGACACGGCGCTGACGGCCTACAGCGCCTTCGAGGGCTTCGACGCCACCGATCTCGCCGGCACGGTCCACGACGTGCGCGAGGAAATCCGGAAGCTGCCCCAGCTGCACGATCAGCTCTGGGACCTGTTCAAACCGGTCAAGAACAAGAAGGACATGGAGCAGTTCGAACAGTTCCTGGCCGATGAGGCGATCCGGCAGGAGTTCTATGAACGACTGAAGGCGTTCAGCCGCTGCCTCCATATCTCGCTGTCGTCGGACAAGCTCTTCGACGTCTTCGACGAGGCGAAGATCGACGCCATGAAAAAGGACTGGAAGCAGTTCTCCGAGCTGCGGCGCTCGGTCCAGCTTCGCTACCAGGAGACCGTCGACGTCAAGGAGTTCGAGCCAAAGATCCAAAAGCTGCTGGACGACCATATGGTTGCCATGCCGGCCGAGACGATCATCGAGATGGTCAACATCAACGACCCGGACGCGCTGAAAGCGGTGGTGGAGGAGACGGGCGTCTCCGAGGCGTCGAGGGCGGACCGGATCGCCAGTGCGACGCGCCGGACCATCACCGAAAAGATGGACGAGGATCCGACCTTCTACCGCAGTTTCTCGGAACTGCTGGAGGAAACCATCCGCGACTATCGGGCCAAACGGATTTCCGAGCGCGATTACCTCAAGAACGTAGTCGATCTGGCCAGCAAGGTTGCCCGCAAGGACCGGGGGCGCGAGGTGCCGGATGCGATCAAGGGCAACGACGATGGGCAGGCGTTCTTCGGGGTCCTTGAAGGCGTGCTCGCGACCGACGACGGTCAGCCGATCGCGGCCGATGAGGTTGCCGACATTGCGCTCACGATCATCGACATCATCAAGTCCCACCATATCGTCGACGTCTGGTCCAACGACGTCGCTCAGAACAAGATGCGCAACGCGATCGACGATTACTTCTTTGATGTCCTTCGCGATGAGCGCGGCATCGAGCTGACGGTCGAGGTATTGGACGATCTTGAACTCAAGATCATGGACCTGGCCCGGGCGCGGTTTCCTGGATGAAGGCGGAACGACACAGCATCAGGTATGGTGAACACCAGATCGATTTCTCCATCGTGCGCCGCGATCGGACGACGCTGGAAATCGCCGTAGAGCCCGACGCCTCTGTTGTGGTCGCTGCTCCACAGGATGCTCAGCTGGCGGCTATCGAGGAGAAAGTGCGCAAGCGCGCCGCGTGGATCCGGCGCCAGCAGCGGTATTTCATCCAGTTCCTGCCGCGCACCCCGGATCGCCAGTATGTCGCGGGCGAGACCCATCTCTATCTTGGACGCCAGTATCGACTGAAGCTAGTGCCCCACATCCAGGCGACGGTGAAGCTCGTCCGTGGCTTCATCGTGGTCCAAACGCACAGGCCCGAACGGACCGAGGTCACCCGCGCACTTGTGGAGGGTTGGTATCGGCAGCGGGCCCATTCAAAGTTCACCGAACGCCTCGAAGTCAATCTGCTGCGCTTCCCGGCCCCTGAAGACTTCCGCCCCAAAGGCCTGATCGTGCGCCAACTCCGGCAGCGGTGGGGTTCGATGTCACCCGCATCGCGGCTGCTGCTTAATCGCCGCCTGATCGAGGCGCCAATCGACGCAATCGACTACGTTATTACGCACGAGCTCTGCCATATTGCGGTGCCGCACCACGGTCCAGAGTTCTTCGAGCTTTTGGACCGCGTCCTACCCGATTGGGAAAAGCGCAAGCACCGACTAGAACAAAAGATGGCTTGAGCAAGCTGCCCACCGTGGAATCAGATCACCGGTACGCACGGCCTGATCCGGCCGGGAACCTTGATCGGATCGGGGCGGGTCATCGAAGCCTGCTTCGGCCGCTCAGCCGATCTTGCAGCCCCAGAAGGACGTGTGGTCGGCGGCGAAGTAGCCGTCCGCGACCCGGAAATACCCCTGCAGCTCGACGGT
>NZ_DSDD01000342.1:0-5705 GCF_011048875.1 Rhodovulum sp. | reverse complement strand
TTTGAGCGGGGCGCTCAAGGATCGGCTGGCAGCGCAGGCCCGGGCCGAGGGCTTTGCCGCGATGGGGGTGTGCCGCCCCGATGCGATTCCGCAGGCCGCCGCGCGGCTGGCCGCGTTCGTCGAGCGGGGCTGGCACGGCCAGATGGCATGGATGGCCGAGCGGATGGGCTGGCGCGGCGATCCGGCGGCGCTGTGGCCTGCTGCGCGGTCGGTGGTGATGCTGGCCGAACCCTACAGCCCGGCGCATGATCCGCTGGCGGTGCTGGACCGGCTCGAGTGCGGCGCGATCTCGGTCTATGCGCAGAACCGCGATTACCATGACGTGCTGAAGGCGCGGCTGAAGCGGCTGGGCCGCTGGTTGATCGGCTCGGCGCCGGGGGCGGAGATCAAGGTCTTTGTCGATACCGCGCCGGTGATGGAAAAGCCGCTGGCGCAGGCTGCGGGGCTGGGCTGGCAGGGCAAGCATACCAACCTGCTGGGGCAGGGTCTGGGCAACTGGTTCTTCCTGGGCGCGATCTTCACCACGTTGGACCTGCCGCCCGATGCGGCGGGGCAAGAGCATTGCGGCAGTTGCACCGCCTGTCTGGAGGCCTGCCCTACAGGCGCCTTTCCCGCGCCCTTCCAGCTGGATGCGCGGCGCTGCATTTCCTATCTGACGATCGAGCATAAGGGGCCGGTGGACGAGGGCCTGCGGCCTCTGATGGGCAACCGGATCTATGGCTGCGACGATTGCCTGGCGGTCTGTCCCTGGAACAAGTTCGCCGCGGCCGCGCGCGAGGTGAAATATGCAGCCCGCCCCGATCTGGTCGCGCCGAGGCTGGCCGATCTGGCGGGGCTGGACGATGCGGGGTTCCGGGCGCTGTTCGCGGGATCGCCGATCAAGCGGATCGGGCGGGATCGCTTCGTGCGCAATGTCTGCTATGCCATCGGCAATTCGGGTGACAGGGCGCTGATCGGGCCGGTGCAGAGACTGGTTTGCGACCCGGACCCGACGGTGGCCGAGGCCGCGCGCTGGGCGGTGGCGCGGCTGTCGCGGGCTCAGTAGGACGGCGCGGTCGATGCGGAAGCCGTTGCCTTGCGGGTGCAGGGGCAGATCGTCGGGAAAGTCGTGGCGGCGGACCCGGAAGGGTGCATCGGCATGGTCGGCGACCTGGCGGGCGAATTCGCGGCCGACACGGGACCCGGTGCAGGAAGGTCTCGGTCAGCCGGTCCGCGAGGAAGCGGCGGGCCAGCGCCTCGGTTTCCGGGCCGGGGCGGGGCGGGCGGCGAGGCTGCGGCGCACGGCGGTTGCCGACAGCGCGCCCGAAACCGCCCAGAACTGACCATGCCCGGAGAGGGGATCGCCCGCCGCCGCCGAATCGCTGATGGTCAGCACGGCCAGATCGCCGGTAAAGGGGGACAGCGCGGGGGTGCAGTCGCGGATCACCAGCGGCCCCTCGGGCTGCAGGGCGGGCAGCGATGCGGTTTCGGCGGCAGCGGCGGCGAAGCGCTCGCCGGGCGGGGCGTCGCCCTGTGCATCGGTGACGAACTGCACCCAGGCCCGGCCCGGCCAGCCCTGCGCGATCCAGAGCCAGCCTTGCGCGATGGGCACCACGCGCACGCCGCGCGGCGCGGTGCGGTCCGCCCCGGCCCAGTCCGAGATCGACAGCGTGGCGGGGGCGCGGCGCAGGTCGTGCTGCGCGTGACCGCCGGGGAGACGGCGGCGGTGGGGCCTGTCGCGCTTGGGCTGGGGGATCTGGCCGCGCCGCTGGTTCTGTATGACCGGCTGGACCGGATCGCGGTGATGCCCGAGGTCACGATCTCGCGCGTGGGCGGCAATGACGGGCCGATTGCCAAGGCCCGCGCAGTTCGAGGTTCTGGGCTACCTGAACGGTCCCGATGGCGAGCCGGGCACCGAGGACGACATCCTCGCGGGCCATTTCCCCGCCGACTGGAGCACCGAGAATTTCGACGCGGTGGCCGCGGCGATGGAGGATGCGCGCTTTGCGGGCGTGATCGACGGCACGGGCCGGTTCACGCCGGGCGATGCGGGGCCGAACCCGGAACGGCCGATGATGACGAACAATGCGGGCAATCTGTGGGTGGTGGCCCGGCGTGAACAGGCGGGCGAGGTGCTGGAGGGGCGCGCGCAGCTTTACGCCACGATCCAGCGTTTCGTCGATCCGCCGATCCGGTGAGCGCGATGGGAATGCTGGCCTTCATCCCCGAGAATGCCCACCGGGTCGAGGTGGACGGGCGCGCGATGCTGATGCATGTGCCCTCGACCGGGCTGTATGAAATGGACGCGGTGGCGCGCGATGTGTTCGACCTGTTCGCGCGGGCGGGCGTGGCGGATGCCGAGGCGCGGGTGGCGGAACTGGGCAAGACGGTCGATTTCTCACTGACCACGAATGGCACGCTCTTGTCCGGGGCGCTGGTGGACTGGCCGGATGCGCATCGCTTCGGGCTGACCGAGTCGATGGACGGCCCCAAGGCGCTGCATGACGTGAACCGGCGGAACGTGGGCGGGCGGGGCACCTGAGACGCGGTGGCGCGGAATGTGCGGATGCTGCTGGGGCGCTATCGCTCGCGTCGCGTGGGCGCGCGGGTGACGCTGACGCGCGGGGTGACGGATGTGCTGGCGATCCATGACCATCTGCGCGGCGATCTGGGCTTTGCCGAGGTGGGATTCGGCCCGGCGACGTCCGGTCCGGTGTCGGTCTTCAACCTGGAAGGTGCTGCGCTGGGGCAGGTGTTCGAGGACATGAAGACGCTCGGGCGGCGCTATGTCGAGGCCGCGATACGGGGCGAGAATATCGGCTTCTCGAACATGCACCAGCTGCTGACGGACATCGCGCAGGGCACGAAAAAGGCGGTGCCCTGCGGGGCCGGGCTGGGGATGCTGGCGGTCGACAAGGCGGGCGACCTGCATCTGTGCCACCGCTTCGTCGGGTCGGACCAGCCGACCTATGGCAATGTCGAGACCGGCATCGACGTGCCGCGGCTGGCAGGCGTCATCGAGGGGGCGCAGGATCGCAGCGGCCATGGCTGCCGGACCTGCCGGATCCGGTCGATCTGCGCAGGCGGGTGCCACCACGAATCCTACGCGCGGCAGGGCGATCCGTTCGCGCCGGTCTATCACTATTGCGACCTGATACGGGGCTGGGTCGATTTCGGGATCGCCGCCTATACCCGCATCATGCAGGCCAATCCCGATTTCTTCCGTCGCCATCCTCAGCCGAGGAGAGCCCAATGAAACACCTGACCCCCGCCAATGCCCGGGCCAAGGCGATGGACGAGGCCCTTGAGGCCGAAGCCGCCGCGCCCGCAGAGGGCAGCGCCTGATCCTGGGCACCGAGCAGGAGCGGGTGAAGGCGCTGTTCGGGATGGACCTGTCGCCCGATGGCACGACGCTGGCGGTCTATGAAAGCCCGGTGGGGCTTTTCAAGGACCATTTCGAGGTGCGGCCCACGCGGCTGTTGCTGTATGACGCGGCAATCGGCGCGCTGCAGGCCCGGGCCGAGGCGCCGCGACACGTGACGGTGATCGCCTATTCCAGGGATGGCAGCCGGATCCACGGGATGGGCCGCGAGATGCATGTCTTCGACGGCGCAACCGGGCAGAAGGTGGATGAATTGCCGATCCATGGCTGGGACAAGGGCGAATATGTCCAGCCCGACGTTCTGGACGCCTGGTCGCAATTCAAGGTGGCGGGGATGGTGACCACGTCCTTCTGCACCTTCCGCGAGGATGGCGATTCCGAAGACCCGGAGGCCAATCGCACCGGGCTGCTGACGCCGGATCTGGAGACGCGCGCGCCGATCAAGGGTGAACCTGCCGCACAGCTATTACTCGGTGAACGTCTCAAGCGATGGCAGAACGATCTTCATCGGCGGCACGCTGGACAATATCGGGGTCTATGATGCCGAGACGCTGGAGAAGAAGGGCCAGATCGACCTGCCGGACGGGCATTCGATGTCGCTGGCCTCGGTGCGGCTGTTCCTGCCGGATGGCACCTGGGTCGCGGCGCGGCCTGACCGGCTGGGCCATGGAACGGCGGTGGCCGAGGTGATCCGGCGTGCGCTGCCCGATGCGCGGATCGTTCATGCGCAGGTGTTTCAGGATCGCCCGGTGACGACGGCGATCCAGGTGGCGAGTGCGCTGGACTGGCTGGCGGGGCGCTGCTGGCGGTGAGCCTGGGCGACAACCCGCGGCTGGGCGATCCGGCGGCGTCGGGTACGCGGCTCTGGCAGGTGCTGGAACAGGCCGACCTGGCCGATTGGGTGCGGGCGCAGGGGGGGGCGGGGCTGGACCTGATGCTGACCGAGACGGGCGCGAACCTGTCGGGCGGCGAGCGGCAGCGCGGTGCGGGTCAGCATGGCGTGGCCGCAGGCGCGGCGACATTCGGCAAGCGGCTCGGCAAAGCTGGTGCCCTCGGGGGCGGGGGTGCGGCGGTCGAGCATCCGGACGGGGAAGGCGATGGCGTTTTCGGGCGCAGCCATGCGGGGCGGGCGGCGCAGCGCGGCGCCAAGGGTGGTGGCGCGGGCCACCGCCTCGCCCAGCGGGCCGAGATCGGCAAAGGCAAGCGACAGGCCCTGACGCCAGGAGACCAGCGGATCGGAACTGTCGGCGCGCATCCGTTCCAGCCCCGAGACGAACTTGGCTAGCGCCATGGCGGGCGGGGTGTCGGCGCAGGCGGGGGGCACCAGCGCGGTATAGGGGCGGCCGAGTATCCAGGACGCGTCCATGGGCCTGACCTGTCGGGCGTTCACGAAGACGTTAACCGCTTGGGGGCGTGGCGGCCCATGAATTTGTTGACCCAAGGGCAGGTGCGCCGCGCGATCGGGGCGCGACTGCACGAAAAAGGGGTCCGCATCGCTGCGGACCCCCGTTTCGCGAGTGGGTTCGGTCAGTTGGCGCAGGCGCGAATCGCCTCGATATCCGGGCCGTTCGGCGTGCGGCCGAGGTTGAAGGGCGCCGAGGCGTCGCGCCATTGGGCGTAATCGGCCAGGTATTCGAGCTGGCTGAGATAGACCTTGGCCGAGTTCGGGTTGGCGCAGGCGGTTTCCACGATCACCTCGTTGGCGATTTCCTGCACGCGGGCCAGCGTCTCGTCGTCATAGCGGGTGATCTCCACCGCCTCGTCGAACTGGGCATAGGCCTCGGTCGCGCGGCGTTCGGTGAAGGCGAGCGACCACAACAGCGTCGCATTGGCCGCCACGCGCAGCTTTTCCTGCGTCTCGGGGGCGAGGGCGTCCCATGCGGACTTGTTGATCATCACCCCGAAGACCGAAGCCGACTGGTGCCAGCCGGGCGTGGCCCAGTATTTCGTCACCTGCTGGAAGCCGCCCGACCAGTCCACGTTCGGGGTGGAGAATTCCGCGCCGTCGATCACGCCGCGTTCGAGGGCCTGATAGATCTCGCCGCCCGCCATGGACACCTGGCTGCCGCCGAGGCGTTCGAGGATCCTGCCCTGTTCCAGGCCCGAGAGCCGCAGCCACTTGCCCTGAAGGTCTTCGAGCGTGCGAATCGGCGAATTGGTGCGGAATCCCGATTCGTTATTGGTGACGCCATAGGGCAGGTAGACCATGCCGTAATTGCCGTAGATCTCGTCATAAAGCGCGGCCCCGCCCCATTCGAGGATCCAGTTCACATAGTCCACCGCGTTGAACAGGCTGGCGGTGGTGGCCAGCGGCGAGAAGGCAGCATCGCGCCCGGCCCAGTAG
>NZ_DSDD01000249.1:0-5761 GCF_011048875.1 Rhodovulum sp. | reverse complement strand
GTCGGAGACCAATCTGGACGGGCTGTCGAACCCGCTGGCGCTGGGCACGGCGCTGTCCTTCGGGGCGGTGCTGGTGGGGGTGGTGCTGGCCACCCATTACCTGCAGCTCTGGTTCGGGGCGGGCGGCGTGCTGGCGGTGGCGGCGGCCTCGGGGGTGACGGATGTGGATGCGCTGACGATCACGGTCGCGCGGATGGTCCGCGACGGGCTGGGCCGGGAGACCGCTGCGGCCGCCATCCTGCTGGCCGTGTCGGTCAATACGGTGGTCAAGGGCGGTATCGCGGCCGTGCTGGGCGGCGGGCGCTTCGGGCTGCGGGTGCTGGCGGTCTATGCGGTCGTGCTGGCCACCGGGGCGGCGGCGCTGGCGCTGGGCTGAGCGGGCGGGCGCAGCATCGCGGCGATGGCGGCGAATTGCGGGGCCAGCGGGCTGGTCCGGCGCCAGACCATGCCGACGGTGCGTTTCGGGCAGGGCGCGGGCAGGCGCGCGACCGAGACCGCGGCCGAGCGGGTTTCGGTGGCGATGGCCATTTCGGGGATCAGCGTGACGCCGATGCCCGCGCCGACCATCTGCACCAGTGTCGCAAGCGAACTGCCCTCCATCATGTCGCGCGCGGCGCGGGTCGTGGGGGCGCAGAAGGACAGCGCCTGATCGCGGAAGCAATGCCCCTCCTCCAGCAGCAGAAGCCGCATCTCGCACAGCGTTTCGGGGCAGGGAACCGGCCTGTGGGCATCGGCAAGCGGGCGGACAAGGACGAAATCCTCGTCGAAGAGCGGTTCCTCGTGCAATGCGGGTTCCGAGACGGGCAGCGCGACGATGGCCAGATCCATCCGCCCCTCGACCAGATCGCGGATCAGGACCTGGGTGACCGCTTCGCGCGGGCGGATGTCCAGATCGGGGTTCTGCGCGCCAAGCGTCTTGATGAGGCCGGGCAGGAGATAGGGCGCGATGGTGGGGATCACCCCGATCCGCAGCCGCCCGGTCAGGCCGCCCCGCGCCGCGCGGGCCAGATCGTCCAGTTCCTCGACCGCGCGCAGGATGTCGCGGGCGCGTTCGGCCAGTGCCTCGCCCAGCCCGGACAGGCGGATCTGGCGGGTGCCGCGTTCGATCACGGGCGCGCCCAGCAACGCCTCGAGCTCCTTGACCTGCACCGACAGGGCGGGTTGCGAGATGCCGCAATCCTCGGCGGCGCGGCCGAAATGGCGGTGCCGGGCGAGCGCCTCGAAATAGCGCAGATGCTTGAGGGTGAGGCTGATCATAGGCTGGGGTTATCGCTGTCATTAGAACTTCAAAATTCCAGTAATGATAATAGGCGCTAGAAGCAATCTGTGATCCGGGGGCGGATTCGCGCGGGAGTGGCACGGCACGGAGGCTGGCCGCCCCTTCCCGACCCCCGGCCAATGACCATCAGAGGAGAACCCGAATGGACGGAAACGACATGGCGACCGGCAAATGCCCGGTGATGCATGGCGGGAACACCGCGATGAACACGAGTGTCATGGATTGGTGGCCGAACGCGCTGAACCTGGACATCCTGCACCAGCACGACACCAAGACAAACCCGCTGAAGGGGTTCGACTACCGCGAGGCGGTCAAGACGCTGGATTTCGACGCGATCAAGGCCGATCTGCGCGCGCTGATGACCGACAGCCAGGACTGGTGGCCGGCCGATTGGGGCCATTACGGCGGGTTGATGATCCGCATGGCCTGGCACGCGGCGGGCACCTACCGGATCGCGGATGGCCGCGGCGGCGGCGGCACCGGCAACCAGCGCTTCGCGCCGCTGAACTCCTGGCCGGACAACGTGAGCCTGGACAAGGCGCGGCGGCTGCTGTGGCCGGTCAAGAAGAAATACGGCAACAAGATCAGCTGGGCTGACCTCATCATCCTGGCGGGCAACGTGGCCTATGAATCCATGGGGCTGAAGACCTATGGCTTCGCCTTCGGCCGCGAGGATATCTGGCATCCCGAAAAGGACATCTACTGGGGCGCCGAGAAGGAATGGCTGGCGCCGTCGGATTCGCGCTACGAGGATCTCGACAATCCCGCGACCATGGAAAACCCGCTGGCCGCGGTGCAGATGGGGCTGATCTATGTCAACCCCGAGGGCGTGAACGGCCAGCCCGACCCGCTGAAGACCGCGCTTCAGGTGCGCGAGACCTTTGCCCGGATGGCGATGAACGACGAGGAGACCGTCGCGCTGACCGCGGGCGGGCACACCGTCGGCAAGTGCCACGGCAATGGCGATGCCAGCCTGCTGGGGCCGAATCCCGAGGCCGCGGATGTCTGCGAGCAGGGCTTTGGCTGGTCGAACCCGAACCAGTCGGGCAAGGGCCGCTACACCGTGACCAGCGGCATCGAGGGTGCCTGGACGACCCATCCGACCAGGTGGGACAACGGCTATTTCTACCTGCTCTTCACCTATGAGTGGGAGCTGAAGAAATCCCCCGCCGGTGCATGGCAATGGGAGCCGATCGGCATCAAGGAAGAAGACAAGCCGGTGGATGTCGAGGATCCCTCGATCCGCTACAACCCGATCATGACCGATGCCGACATGGCGATGAAGATGGACCCGGTCTATCGCGAGATCTCCGAGCGGTTCTACAAGGATCCGGACTATTTCACCGAGGTCTTCGCCCGGGCCTGGTTCAAGCTGACTCATCGCGACATGGGACCGAAGGCGCGCTATATCGGCCCCGAGGCGCCGACCGAGGATCTGATCTGGCAGGATCCGGTGCCTGCGGGCGCGACCTCCTATGACGTGGCGGCGCTGAAGGCGAAGATCGCGGGGTCCGGCCTGTCGATCGCCGAGATGGTCGCCACCGCCTGGGACAGCGCGCGGACCTTCCGCGGGTCGGACATGCGGGGCGGTGCCAATGGCGCACGCATCCGCCTGGCGCCCCAGAAGGACTGGGAGGGCAACGAGCCCGCGCGGCTGCAAAAGGTGCTGGCGGTGCTGGAGCCGCTGGCCGCCGAGGCGGGCGCGTCGCTGGCCGATACCATCGTGCTGGCCGGTAATGTCGGGATCGAACAGGCCGCCAGGGCCGCGGGCCATGACATCGAGGTGCCGTTTGCGCCGGGCCGTGGGGACGCGACCGAGGCGATGACCGACGCGGCGTCCTTCGACGTGCTGGAGCCGCTGGCCGATGGCTACCGGAACTGGATGAAGAAGGATTACGTCGTCAGCCCCGAGGAGCTGCTGGTGGACCGCACACAGCTGATGGGCCTGACTGCGCCCGAGATGACCGTGCTGGTCGGCGGGATGCGGGTGCTGGGGACCAACCATGGCGGCACCCGGCATGGCGTGTTCACCGACCGCGAAGGCGCGCTGACGAACGACTTCTTCGTCAACCTGACCGACATGGCCTATAAATGGGTTCCGGCGGGCAATGGCGTCTACGAGATCCGCGACCGCAAGTCGGACGCGGTGAAGTGGACCGCGACGCGCACGGATCTGGTGTTCGGCTCGAACTCGATCCTGCGGTCCTATGCAGAGATCTATGCCCAGGACGACAATGCCGGGAAGTTCGTTCAGGACTTCGTGGCGGCCTGGACCAAGGTGATGAACGCCGACCGCTTCGACCTGGCGGCGTGAACGAAAAGGGCCACCCCGCCTGCGCGCGGGGGTGGCCCCTTGCCCCCTGGGGGGCGTCAGCCGGAGGCGGGGGCGTAGAGCCCTTCGTAGATCGGGGCCAGCGTCGCGTGCTCGAACAGCGACGAGACGGAGGTGCCCTGCCAGATATTCATGATCGCCTGTGCAAACAGCGGCGCGGTGGGCACGATCCGGATGTTGTGGGCGGCCTGGACCTGCCCGGTCGGCTGGATCGAATCCGTCACCACCACCGTTTTCAGCCGCGAGCCTGTGATGCGTTCGACCGCGGGCCCGGAAAAGACGCCGTGGCTGATATAGGCGTGCACCTCTTCGGCGCCGGCCTCGATCAGCTTGTCGGCGGCCTTGACCAGCGTTCCGGCCGTGTCGCACAGGTCGTCGACGATGAAGCAGATCTGGCCCTCGACCTCGCCGATCACGGTCATCTCGGCCACCTCGCCGGGGCGCGAGCGGCGCTTGTCGACGATGGCGAGCCCCGCGCCGATCCGCTGCGCCAGTTCGCGGGCGCGCGCCACGCCGCCGACATCGGGCGAGACCACGGTGATCTTGTCGGAGATGCCGTTGAACTGATGCGCGATGTCCAGCGCGAAGATCGGCGAGGCATAGAGGTTGTCGACGGGGATGTCGAAGAAGCCCTGGATCTGGGCGGCGTGCAGGTCCATCGTCAGCACCCGTTCGATCCCGGCCTCGGTCAGCAGGTTGGCGACCAGCTTGGCGCTGATCGGGGTGCGGGCCTTGGTGCGGCGGTCCTGGCGGGCATAGCCGAAATAGGGGATGACGGCGGTGATCCGCGCGGCCGACGAGCGGCGCAGCGCGTCGGCAATGATCATCAGTTCCATCAGGTTGTCATTTGCCGGGTTGGAGGTCGGCTGGATGATGAACATGTCCTCGCCGCGGACATTCTCGTAGACCTCGACGAAGATTTCCTGGTCGTTGAACCGTTCGACCCGGGCATCGACGAGGTTGACGTTCACCCCCCGATGCATCGACATCCGCCGGGCGATGGCGGAGCCGAGCGGACGGTTGGCATTGCCCGAAATCAGTTTCGGTTCGTGGATGTTGTGCATCTGGGGGATCCTTGGGCGGCAGCGGATTCGTGACGGTCGCGTGACGTTGACAGCGCTTATCACCCGGTTGCGGTCTTGAAAACCTGATGAGGGCGACAGGTGCGCGGTGGCCCATATCGACTATTACTTCACGGCGGTCTCGCCCTTCTGCTATCTCGCGGGCCTGCGGCTGGAGGAGATGGCCGCGCGCCATGGGGCGACGATCACCTGCAAGCCCGTGGACATGACCGCGCTGTTCGCGCGGACGGAGGGTGTCGCTTTGCCGGATCGGCCGGACTGCCAGAAAGCCTCTCGGCTGCAGGAAATCCGGCGGCAGGCGACGAAGCGGGTTTGTCTATCGTGTTGAAAAAGAAGCATTTCCCGGCCAATCCGGCACCTGCCGCCTATTCGATCATCGCGGCGCAGGCGGCGGGGGGCGGGGCGGAGGGCTCAGCCCGGGACGTGGGTCGGCGCGGGCGCGGGGCCGCCCTCGACCAGCCGGAGGAAGGCGTCGATCTCGTCATCCGTGGTGCACCAGGAACAGACGAGCCGCGCCGAAAGCGGCTGATCGCCGGGGCCGTCGAGCGACTGGTCCATCGGCCAGAGGTAATATTGCGCGCCCGCTTTCTGCGCCCGGCGATGGCCCTCGCGCGGCCAGGCGGCAAAGACGGAATTGGCCTGGGTCGGGTGCAGCAGCGTGGCGCCGGGCAGGGCCATGATGCCGGTGGACAGGCGCTGCGCGGCGGCGTTCGCGCGGGTGGCCATCTTGCGCCACAGATCGTCCTTGAGATAGGCGGCCATCTGGGCCGAAAGGTAGCGGTGCTTGGAAAACAGATGCCCGCCGCGCTTGCGCCGCAGTTCGAATTCCCAGGCGCGGGCGGGGTCGAACAGCACGACCGCCTCGACCCCCATCAGCCCGTTCTTGGTGCCGCCGAAGCTCAGCACATCGATGCCCGCCTTCCATGTCATCTCGGCCGGGCTGCATCCGGCCGAGACCAGCGCATTGGCAAAGCGCGCGCCGTCCATGTGGACCGGCAGGCCCGCCGCCCGGGCCACGGCGCAGATCGCCGCCACCTCGGCGGGGGAATAGACCGCGCCGGCCTCGGT
>NZ_DSDD01000362.1:0-5828 GCF_011048875.1 Rhodovulum sp. | reverse complement strand
GCCCAGGGTCAGCGCGGCCAGAAGCGCGACCCAGAGCGGCGCGTTGAATTCCATGGCGAAGACCTGCGCCAGCGGGATCAGCGCCAGAGCAAGAAACCAAAGATTCTGCCCGGTGAAGTGAAAGACATTGCGGACGAAATGCAGGCCGAGCCTCTGGCGCGACACTTCGCCCAGCCGCCCCGCCAGCCCCGCGAGGCCGACCACCAGCACGATCCCGATCACCGAACGGTAGAGCATCAGCTCGAACGTATCGAGTTCCACCGACATCGCCCGCCCGGCCAGCGCCATCGACGAGAAGGACAGGATCGCCCCGGTCATCCACAGCGCAGCGCGAGGGATGTCCGGGCCGCGCGCCGGAAGGCTCACTCCCACTCGATGGTGCCGGGCGGCTTCGACGTGATGTCGTAGGTGACCCGGTTGATACCCTTGATCTCGTTGATGATCCGGGTTGCCGTCTCGGACAGGAAGTCATGGGTGAAGG
Source organism: Rhodovulum sp. (assembly GCF_011048875.1). NCBI lineage: Bacteria > Pseudomonadati > Pseudomonadota > Alphaproteobacteria > Rhodobacterales > Paracoccaceae > Rhodovulum > Rhodovulum sp. The sequence continues at coordinate 5,347 of NZ_DSDD01000362.1, read as the reverse complement.
GATAGTAATCAGCGGTCATGCCATCCACCGACGTCACGGCGCGCAGCGCGCAGGCGTAATCATAGGTCCGCCCGTCGCCCATCACGCCGACGGTGCGCACGGGCAGAAGTACGACGAAGGCCTGCCAGATCTGGTCGTAAAGCCCGTGGCGGCGAATCTGGTCGATATAGACCGCATCTGCCTTGCGCAGGATCGCCAGCTTTTCGCGGGTGATCTCGCCGGGGCAGCGGATCGCGAGGCCGGGGCCGGGAAAGGGATGGCGGCCGATGAAGCTGGCGGGCAACCCCAGTTCATGGCCCAGCGTGCGCACCTCGTCCTTGAACAGCTCGCGCAGCGGCTCGACCAGCTTCAGACCCATCTTCTCGGGCAACCCGCCCACATTGTGATGCGACTTGATCGTGACCGAGGGGCCGCCCGAAAAGCTGACCGACTCGATCACATCGGGGTAGAGCGTCCCCTGCGCCAGGAATTCGGCGCCGCCAACCTCGGCCGCGTGTTTCTGGAAGACGTCGATGAACAGCTTGCCGATGGTCTTGCGCTTCACCTCGGGGTCGGAAACGCCGCCGAGCGCGCCAAGGAACAGGTCGCTTTCATCGGCATGGATCAGCGGGATGTTGTAATTGTCGCGGAACATCGCGACGACCTCTGCTGCCTCGTTCTGGCGCAACAGGCCGTGATCGACGAAGACGCAGGTCAGCTGGTCGCCGATCGCCTCGTGGATCAGCACGGCGGCCACGGACGAATCCACGCCGCCGGACAACCCGCAGATCACCTTGGCATCGCCCACCTGTGCACGGATCTTCGCGATCGCTTCCTCGCGATAGGCGCCCATGGTCCAGTCGCCGCGGAACCCGGCAAGGCGGATGAAATTCTCGTACAGCGTCCGACCGTTCGGGGTGTGATGCACCTCGGGGTGGAACTGCACGGCATAGAAGCGGCGCGCGGGATCGGCGGTGATCGCGAAAGGCGCCCCGGGCGAGGTACCCAGAACCTGGAAACCCGGCGCAATTTCAGCGACATGGTCGCCATGGCTCATCCAGACCTGCTCGCGCCCGCCCTGGAACCAGCCGGACAGGAACTCGTCGCCCCGGCCCGCCTGTTCGACATAGGCGCGGCCGAATTCCGCGGTGGCATGTTCGCCCGCCTCGACCCGGCCGCCGAGGTCCTGCATCATCACCTGCTGGCCATAGCAGATGGCGAGGATCGGCACGCCCAGCCCATAGACCGATTGCGGCGGGCGCGGACTGCCCGCGCGCATCACCGAATCCGGACCGCCCGAGAAAATCACGGCCCTTGGTGCGAAATCCGCAAGGAAGCTGTCGGTGACCTTCTGGTAGGGATGGATTTCACAATAGACATTCAACTCGCGCAGCCGACGCGCGATGAGCTGGGTCACCTGAGAGCCGAAATCGATGATGAGGAGGCGATCATGCTGGGTCATGGCCGACTGATAGGCCCGGGCGGGAGCCTGCGCAAGCCCGCGCCGAGCCATCAATGGCGCGACGCCGCAGCGCGGCGACGGAACTCAAGGGATGTCGCACGTGGCGCAGGATGGGGCGAAAACCGTCCGGCGCAAAGCGCGCCTCTTGCGCCAGATGAGCGCGCGGCGGACCGGGCCAGCGACGGGAGAAGGGCATGGGCGAAGCGGTAGAGCGGGACACGCGCAGCCGTGGCGGCGGTGGGGCAGCGCGCCGGGCGGCGCGCACCGTCCTGTCGGTCGAGACCGCGCGCTTCATCGAGCGCAACATTCCCGGATCGAGGATTTCCGCCGCTTCGTGCGGCTGGGCCAGATGTCGAAATGGCTGCACCATTCCGGCGGCACGGTCTGCGAGCCGACCGATATGGCCGTGAACAAGCGCCGCCTCGACATGCTGCTCGCGCATGTGACGCTGTCGGACAAGCCGTTCATGGGCTCGGTCACCGAACCCTCGCGCGCGCGGGATCCCGTCGAGATGTGCGAGATCCTGTTCGGACGGGAGTTTGTCGCACAGAACGCCGTGATGACCTCGCTCATCAACATCAACTCTCCGCTGACCTTCGACCCCACGATGATGGGTGCGCTCGAGGTCCATGCCGCGGCGAACCAGGCCTGCATCGTCTCGCCCTTCATCGTCGGCGGCGCGATGGCGCCGGTGTCGGTCGCGGGCACACTGACCCGGGTTCTGACCGAGGTGCTGGCGGGTGTGGCCTATTCCCAGCTGATCCGGCCCGGTGTGCCGGTGATCTTTGGGGCCTTCGTGACCTCGATCGACATGAACTCCGGCGCGCCCACCTTCGGCACGCCCCAGGCCAGCCAGATCCTGTTCGGCGCGGGCCAGCTGGCCCGACGGCTGGGGCTGCCGTTCCGGTCGGGCGGGGGCTTGTGCGGGTCAAAACTGCCCGATGCGCAGGCGGCCTGCGAGTCGGCCAACACGCTGAATAGCGCGCTGCTGGCTGGGAGGCGGGCTGGTCGCGAGCGTCGAGAAATTCGTGATGGACGCCGACCAGTTGGGCGCGCTTTACAGGCTGGCCGAGGGGGTGACGTTGGACGTCCAGGCACAGGCGATGGACGCATTGGCCGAAGTGGGAGCGAGCGGCCATTTTCTGGGCTGCGCCCATACTCGGGCGCCTTTCAAGGAGGCGTTCTGGCGGTCCGATCCGCTCGATTACAAGCCCTTCGAGACCTGGGACGAGGAAGGCGCGCGCGACACCGTCAGCCTGGCGGCCGACCGGGCGAAGGCGATGCTGGGGCGCCATCAGCCGCCGGCCATGGACGAAGGCGTGCGCGAGACTCTGGACAGCTATGTGGCACGCCGCAAGAAGGAGATGCCAGACGCCTTCATGTAAGCTCCCGCAGGTCGTCAGCTCAGGCCGCCAATCGCTCGGGGTAGGCTGCGGCCAGCGTGCGGGCTTCGGCCATCAGAGCGATCAGGACCTCGATATGGCGAGCGTAGGAATACCCGGCATCGCCGCGGCAGCGGCGCTCGTCCATGCCGGCTTCGATTTCGATCAGCCGGTCGATCACCGCGGCCGGGTTCGAATGCCGATGCCCCGGAAGCAGCCGGGCAAGGTCGCGGTCGCGACGATAATCGGCCAGGCCGAAGCGTGCGGCCTGGACCATCAGGCGAGGGCGGCGGAGCCGGGAGAGCTCGGTGGTAAACCGGGTCATTTCAAAACCTCCGATATGTCGTTCGAAGGCAGAATTGCACAACCCTGACGGGTGTTGCGTCTCTGTGAAAAACTGCGTACGGAGGTTTCATGAATCTTTACCGTTTAGAAACAATACTAAGCATCGCGACGTTTGTTAACCGAACGGTAACTAATTCAACCTTGGATTGCATTCGACCTTGGGGGCGAAAGACCCGTCCGGGTGCATCAGGATCAGGAGAAAGCCGCGATATGGATTGCGTCTCACCGTCGGAAACCGCCCCGGCCTGGCTGCCGAATGCGGCGCGCTTGTATCTTGCTCATACCGAGGGGGGCTGTTCGCTGCGTGAACTCGCGCGCATGGAAGGCTGTCATCCTTCGACCGTCCTCCGCCAGATCCGGCGGGTCGAGACGCGGCGCGACGATCCCCTCGTCGATGAGGCCCTCACCCGGCTGGGTGCCCAGGCCCGGACGGCCCGGTCGCGAAAGGAGACCCCCCCGATGACCGCCACGATCCGCGTGGACCGGCCGACAGCGGACGATCCGACGATCCAGCGAGAGGCCCGCCGCATCCTGCGCCGCCTGAACGAGCCCGGCGCCTTTCTTGCCGTCGCGCATGACATGGAAAAGGCCGCGGTCCTGCGCGAAGGTCCGGATGGCCATACCAGCCGCGTCGCCGTCGTGGAGCGTTCGGTGGCCGAGGTCTTTGCGCTGAGGGACTGGATCGGCTGCCGCACCCGCGGGCGCGTCACGATCTACGAGATCACGTCGGCCGGTCGTGCCGCGTTGAAGCGCATTCTCGCCGGGGACGAGGCCCGCCAATCCGGACAGGCCGAAGCCGGATCGCCCTATGGCGATCAGCATCGCGACTGGGAGACGGCAACCGACGAAAAGGCCGAGCGCATCCGCTACAACCGCGCCGAGTCGCCGCTGTCCATCCTCGGACGGCGCCGCGACAAGGACGGCAAGCCGTTCCTTGCGCCCGATCTCGTCGCGGCGGGCGAGCGGCTGCGCGAGGATTTCGAGATATCCCAGATGGGACCGCGGATCGCGCAGAACTGGGAACGTTTCCTGACCGGCGGCCAGCGCGGCGGGTTCCAGCCCGGTTCGGGGCCGCTCAACGGCCCGACGGATGCGCGCGAACGCGTGGTTTCGGCGCTGCGTGATCTCGGGCCGGGTCTGGGCGACGTGGTCCTGCGCTGCTGCTGCTTTCTCGAGGGGATGGAGCAGGTGGAGGACCACATGGGCTGGTCCGCGCGGTCGGGCAAGATCGTGTTGCGGATCGCGCTGCAGCGGCTCAAGCTGCATTACGAACGTCTCGGCGAGGATGCCGGACTGATCGGCTAGGCGCCGGCCCCCACCACCATCCCCACGACATAGGCGACCACCGCGCAGACACCGCCCACCAGCATCGTCTCGCCGACCGACCGCCCAAGGCCCAGCCCGGTCGCGTTCCAACGCAACAGCCCCAATGCGCCCAACGCGCAGATCGTCGCGCCAATCGACAGCACGAAGGTCGGCGGCTCGGCAGGGAGCAGGAAATAGGGCACCAGCGGCACGATTCCGAAGACCACGAAGGACAGGAAGGTAAACAGCCCGTTGATTGCCGGGTTGTCCTGGTCAGGATGGCCCATCCCGTTCTCGTAACGCATCAGCATCTCTGCCGTCATGTCGGGCGTGCGCGTGATGATCGCGGCGGCCGAATCGGCATCGGTGGGCGACAGCCCGCGGCCCCGCAGAAGACCGGCAAGCCGCGCGCGTGCCTCGGCCGGGTCATGGCGGATCGCGGCGATCCTGCGGGCCTTCTGGGCGCCGTAAAGGTCCCGCTGGGCCCTTCCCGAAAGAAACTCGCCGAGGCCCATCGAGACGGCATCTGCCAACAGGTTGGCCATTCCGAACACCAGAACCGCCACCGCACCGATCTGGGCGACGCCATCGGCATGCGCGCCCGCAAAGCCCGCCACCACGGCAAAGGTGGTGACGATCCCGTCATTCCCGCCATAGACGATCTGCTTGAGGAATTCCTGGGTCCGACCCAGCCGAAAGGGCCGGTACGGGGCATGATCGGCCTGGGTCATGGGGCCTCCTTGAAGGGTTCTGATACCAACGGCCTTGGCTTCTGACCGCTTTGGCATAATCGCGGTTTGTGATGGATCGGACGGTGGCGATGTCGTTGGCGAAGAAGTTCCAGGCTTCGCAGCATCGGGTGACGATTTCCTCG
>NZ_DSDD01000347.1:0-5831 GCF_011048875.1 Rhodovulum sp. | reverse complement strand
CGCCAAGTTCGGCCATCATCGCGGGAATGTCGGTCTCGTCCTTCATGTCGCCATGTCGTCCCTGTGGATCAGCGCCGCGCGGCCGGGATAGCCCAGAATGGCCTCGATGTCACCCGAACGGCAGCCGCGGATCAGCCGCGCCTCGGCCGAGGTGTAGCGGGTCAGCCCGGTGCCCAGTCCCTGCCCCTCGGGCCCCAGGATCGTCACCGGATCGCCGCGCCCGAAATCGCCCGTGACCGCCGTCACCCCCGCAGGCAAAAGCGACTTGCCCCCGCACAGCGCGGCCGCGGCGCCCGCATCGACCGTTATCGTCCCCCGGGGCTTCATCGCCGCGATCCAGCTTTTGCGCGCGGCCTGCGGATCGCCCTTGGGTCGGAACCAGGTCGAGGCCGCGCCCTCCTCCAGCGCCTTGAGCGGGCGCAGCACCGCGCCCTGCGTGATCGCCAGCGCACAGCCCGCGCCGGTGGCGGTCTTGGCGGCCATCAGCTTGGTCTTCATGCCGCCCTTGGACAGCCCCGAGGCCGCGTCGCCCGCCATCGCCTCGATCTCGGGGGTGATCTCCTCGATCAGGTCGAAGCGGTGGGCGGCGGGGTCGAGCCCGGGATTGGCGGTATAGAACCCGTCCACGTCCGACAACAGCACCGCCACATCCGCCCCCACCGTCACCGCCACCTGCGCGGCCAGCCGGTCGTTGTCGCCATAACGGATCTCGTCGGTGGCAATCGTGTCGTTCTCGTTCACGATGGGGACCACGCCAAAGCCCAGCAGCGTCTCCATCGTGGCGCGCGAGTTGAGATAGCGCCGCCGGTCCGCGCTGTCCTCCAGCGTCACCAGCACCTGCCCCGTGGTGATCCCGTTCGGCGCCAGCACTTCCTCATAGGCGCGCGCCAGCCGGATCTGGCCCACCGCGGCGGCGGCCTGCGACTGTTCCAGCGCCAGCGTGCCCGGCCCCAGCCCCAGCACCCCGCGCCCCAGCGCGATGGACCCGGACGAGACCAGGATCACGTCCGCGCCGCGCGCCTTGAGCATGGCCACATCCTCGGCCAGCGCGCGCAGCCAGTCCGCGCGCAGCGCGCCGCTGTCGCGATCGACCAGAAGCGCCGAGCCGATCTTGACGACGATCCGCTTCGCACCGCTCAGGGATGCCATGTCTTGTCCTCGTCCCCGGCCGCCCGATGGCGCAACCGGTCCTCGTCGATCCCGGCCCTCAGCGCGCGCAGAACCTCGGCGATCCCCTCGCGCGAGACGCCCGACATCGCCAGCACCGGCCGGCCGATCTCGGCCTCCAGCGCGGCAATCTTTTCGGCGCGCTCGTCCTCGTCCAGCGCGTCGATCTTGTTCAGCGCGGTGACCCGCGGCTTGTCGGCCAGATGTCCGCCATAGGCGTCCAGTTCGTTGATGATCGTGCGGTAATCGGCCACCACATCCCCGGACGTGCCGTCGATCAGGTGCAGAAGCACGGCGCAGCGTTCGACATGGCCGAGAAACCGGTCGCCGATGCCGCGGCCTTCATGCGCGCCCTCGATCAGACCGGGAATGTCCGCGATCACGAATTCCACGCCGTCGATGCCGACCACGCCCAGGTTCGGGTGCAGCGTGGTGAAGGGATAATCGGCGATCTTGGGCCGGGCGTTCGAGATGGCGGCCAGAAAGGTCGATTTGCCCGCGTTCGGCATCCCCAAAAGCCCGGCATCCGCGATCAGCTTGAGCCGCAGCCAGATCGTCCGCTCGACGCCCTCCTGCCCCGGGTTCGCATGGCGCGGCGCCTGGTTGGTCGCGGTCTTGAAATGCAGGTTCCCCCAGCCGCCATTGCCGCCCCTGGCCAGCAGCACGCGCTGGCCCAGTTCGGTCATATCGGCGATCAGGGTTTCCTCGTCCTCATCCAGGATCTCGGTGCCCACGGGCACGCGCAGCACGATGTCGTCGCCCGAAACGCCGGTCTTCTGACGGCCCATGCCGGGGCGGCCGTTGCCGGCAAAGAAATGCTGCTGGTAGCGAAAGTCGATCAGCGTGTTCAGCCCGTCGACCGCCTCGACCCAGACATCGCCGCCGCGCCCGCCATCGCCGCCATCGGGGCCGCCATATTCGACGAATTTCTCGCGTCGGAAACTGGCGCAGCCATTCCCGCCGCTGCCCGACCGGATATGGACCCTAGCGAGGTCAAGAAATTTCATGGACGGCCTCGAAGCTGGTGCGGAACAGGCGATAGTGGATATTCGGCGCAGGCTCAAGCCGCGCCAGCGAATGCCCCATCCCGGTGCCGATGCGCTGGAAGCCCAGCTTTTGCAGCACCCGGGCCGAAGCGGGGTTGTCGGCGAAATGATCGGCCGTGACCACGTCAAGCCCCGGCAGCCGCACGAAACAGGCGGCAAGCAGGGCGCGCATCGCCTCGGTCGCCAGCCCCCTGCCCCAACGCGCGGGGTCGAGGAAGTAGAACAGCCCCGGCGGTGCCCCCCAAAGCCCGCACGCCCCGATCAGCGGACCATCCGCCAGCGCGATGCCCAGTCGAAACCCGACCTCGCCCCGGAACCGCCCCCGGGCGATCCACAGCGCGCGCTCGGCCTCGGGCCAAGGGACCGGGATCGTGCCCATCATCGGCGCCACGCGCGGGTCGGTCGCGATCCGGCCCAGCACCGGCGCATCCGCCGCGGACAGGGGCCGGATCGACAGCCGCGGCGTGAGCAGCACAAGACCGGACGCCGCGCCCATCGGCCCTAGTCGAGCCGCTTGAGATAGGTCCAGGTCAGCACCTTTGCCCCGCGCGCAACCGAGAACGCCTCGGCATCGCCGATATATTCGAACCCGGCATTGGTCAGCACGCGCGCCGATCCCGGATTGTCCTGGAACACCTCGGCAAAGATCGTCTTGCAGCGCTGCGGATTGGCATCGAGAAGCGCATGCACCGCCTCGGACGCGATCCCGGTATTCCAGAAGGCGGGCGCCACCCAATAGCCGATCTGCGACTGGGCGCGCTCCATCCGGTCGAGGCCGACCACCCCCAGCACCTCGGACAGCCCGTGGTCGGTTCCGTCCATGACCCAGACATCCTCGCCGCGGTCGGGATTCTGGGCGCGCTGGATGAACGCCTCGGTCGCGCCGGGCGGCAGCGGATGGGGGATCGTGCGAGTAAAGCGCGCGACGCGCGCGTCGCCCGTGTAAAGGCCCAGCAGTCCCGCATCGGACCGGCGCACCGGCCGCAGGATGAAGCGCGTTGCTTCGATCACGGGCTGGCTGGAAACAACATCCGGTTTCATGCTCTTCCTCCTCGCCCCCTCTCGGGTCAGATGGCAACCTCGCGGCTTTTCCGCAAGTCGCGCCGGGCGGCAGGGCGGTTTCCCGCTCCACTTCCCCGATCCAAGCCTCCCCGGGCATCGCGTCGGTCACGAATGAAGAAGGGGGGACCGGCGCGCCACCGATCCCCCACCTTTGTCAGTTCTCGCGTGGTTTCGGCTTACTCCGCGGCCCCGGCTGCCGGCAGGACGGAAATGAAGGTGCGCCCCTTCAGCCCCTTGCGGAAGGTCACTGCGCCCTCGCAGACAGCAAAGATCGTGTGGTCGCGGCCCATGCCGACACCCTCGCCCGGCCAGAACTTCGTTCCGCGCTGGCGCACGATGATGTTGCCCGGGATGGCCGACTGGCCACCGTAGATCTTGACGCCGAGGCGCCGTCCGGCCGAGTCGCGACCGTTACGCGAGGAGCCGCCTGCTTTCTTGTGTGCCATGTCGTCCTCTCCTCTCGCTCAGCCCTGGGCCAGGGTCTTGGCTTGTTCGACCCAGCCCTCTTTCTCGATCTTGCCCTTGCTCCCAAGGCGCTCTTCCATGGCGGCCACCTGCTCGGGCGTCCAGGCCGCAATCTGGGCATAGCTGGTGATGCCCGCCTCGTGGAATTTCTTTTCCATCGCCGGACCGACACCCGTCAGCTTCTTCAGATCGTCGCCACCAGCCACGGCCGGTTTCGCGGCCACGACACCCGACGCGACAGAGGCAACGCTGCCCGCGCCGATCGCGGCCTTCACGCCGGTCCCTTCGCCGCCCGCGGCGAGGATCTCGGTCACCCGAACCAGCGTCAACTGCTGGCGGTGGCCCTTGGTGCGCTTGGAGCTGTGCTTGCGGCGGCGCTTGACGAAGTGGATGACCTTGTCACCCTTGATCTGGTCGATCACCTGGGCCTGCACCGCGGCCCCGGCCACATTGGGCGTGCCGATCGTGTCGCCGACCATGAGGATCTCGTTGAACTGAACCGTGTCGCCGGCATCGGCGGCGAGCTTTTCGACGCGCAGCACGTCGCCCGACTGGACCTTGTACTGCTTGCCACCGGTCTTGAGGACCGCAAACATGGACCTTTTCCTTCTTTTCTGCCGCGTCCTGTGGCCCCGCCGGGCGGGCGGCGTTCGGCATCTGCGCCTCGGACAGCGCGCCCCATGCGGGACGTTGTCAACATTGACGGCCCCGAAGCAGTGCAGCGGGGCCGGAACCGTGCGTATCCGCGATTCATGCCGCCAAGTCAAGGGCCGCGGCACGCCCGGATCAGAGATCCTGACCGGCGATGAATCCGGCAGCGGCCAGACCCAGTTCGCGCGAGATCCGGGTGAAGCTGGTATCGAAGGCCTTGAACAGCGCGGCGTTCAGGGCCGCGCCCTCCCGGGTTTCCGATATCGCGACATAGGCTTCCAGCGCGGCATCGGACAGTGGCGCATAGGCCATTGCCAGATAGGAAAAGATCCAGTCCCGTGTCTCGTCGCGGATCTCCTGCTCCTGGCCCCAGACATCGGCGAGAATCTGTTCCTCGCCCAGGTCGAAATCGAACGCGCGGCCGTCGACAAGCCCGGTATAAAAAGCATAATTCGCGTTCAACGCGCCCGCCACATTCGCTTCGATGAGGTCGTTCGCCTCGATGAACCGTCCGATCAGGTCAAGCCGCGGATCGTCGTCCGCCCGCATCTCCTCAAGCCGCTCGCGACTGCCCGACTTCACCGCCTCGTCCAGAAGCGCGCGCCGCGCCGACAGTTCCAGCGAAACGATCCGCGCCCCGTCCCCGGAAGTGAAGAAGGCCACAAGCGGTTCCAGATCGGCCTCCGCCAGCGAGCCGGACAGGCTGTCACGCAACTCCCGGGACATGCGGCCGCCATCGTAGATCCGCCTCACTTCCGCCGCCCAACGCGCGCCACCGCGACCGGGAAACATCTCGGTCGCCAGTTCGTCGGCATGGCTCATGCCTTCCTCGCGCATGACCGCCACCAGATCGTCAAGCGCAAGCGCCGAAAGCAGCGCCTCGAGCGATGCCGACGGCCCGGCCCGGGCGGGCAAGGGCAGCGCGAACAGAAGGATGAGCACGGGCAGGATGATCAGGCGTCGCATCGGTGGATCCGGGATTGCTGGCTGCCCCTACAGGTAAACCCGAACCACGAGGATTCCAACCTTCCGCGGCTCCGCCGCGGGAAACGTCACCCACCCAGAAAAACGGTTGCAACCCTGCGTGCTTCGCACTAGATCACCCCCCCACAAGGCCACAGGCTGCGGAGAGGTGCCGGAGTGGTCGAACGGGGCGGTCTCGAAAACCGTTGAGCCTTCACGGGCTCCCAGGGTTCGAATCCCTGTCTCTCCGCCAATTCAATCCAAATCAATGGCTTACGACTTGGGCAGGCAAGTGCGACACAAAGTGGAGCACCACGCCCATGAAACTGTCCGCCTTCCTTTCGCCATCACGCGGCATTGTTGCAGAAAGGCGGCCTTCGACGTGAGGGCCTCTTTCCCCTTCCGGTTCAGGCCACGCGAACGATCTCGGCGGTGCCGAGAGCATTGAAGCGGTTGATGAGTGCGACGCGGATGTGG
>NZ_DSDD01000204.1:0-5845 GCF_011048875.1 Rhodovulum sp. | reverse complement strand
GCATCCAGCGCCGAGTTTGGCTCGTCCAGAACCAGCAGAACGGGATCGTGATACAGCGCGCGCGCCAGCGCCAGCCGCTGGCGCTGGCCGCCCGACAACAGCCCGTCGCCCTCGACCAGCGGCGTGTCATAGCCCTTGGGCAGACGCAGGACGATCTCGTGGACGCGGGCAAGCTGCGCCGCCGCGACAACGCGGGCCGGATCCGGCTCCAGCGCCATATGCGCGATGTTCTCGGCCACCGTGCCGTCGAAAAAACGCACCTCCTGCGGCAGGCAGCCGATCAGTCGGCCCAGCCGATCGGGGTCGAACTGGTCCAGCGTGGCCCCGTCCAGCCGCACCTCGCCCGCGCTGGGCGGAACCAGGCCCAGGATCAGCCGGGCCAGGCTGGTCTTGCCCGCCCCGCTCTTGCCGATTACGCCCAGCGCCTCGCCCGGGTTCACCTCGAAGCTGATGCCGTACAGGATCGGCGGCGCGCCCCGGGCCGAATTGCGCAGCGCCACGCCGCTGACCGACAGCCGCGCCTTGGGATCGGGCAGGTCGGTCGGCTTGCGGCGCGCGGGCATGGCGGCCAGGAACTCCCGCAGGTTGCGCCAGCCCGATTGCGCGCGCTGGATCGCGGGCCATTGGCCCAGCACCTGGTCCACCGGCGCCAGCGCCCGCCCCATCAGGATCGAGGCCGCGATCATCGCCCCCGGCGTCAACGCGCCGCCCAGCACCAGCCAAGCCCCCAGCGCCAGGATCGCCGATTGCAGGAAAAAGCGGAACGCCTTCGAGAAGGAGCTGAAGCTGCCGGTGCGATCATTGGCAGTCAGCCCCCGCGCACCCGCCTCTTCCTGCAGCCGGGCCCAGCGTTCCGACATGACCGGCGCCATGCCCTGCGACCAGACCAGTGCGCCGCCCTCCTCGGCCTGCCGCGCCAGACGTTGCGCGGCATGGGCCAGTTGGTTCGACCCGTCCAGCCCCTTCTGCGTCACCATCCGGTTGACCAGCGTCACCACGACCAGGATCGCCGCCCCCGCCAGCGACAACCAGCCCAGCATCGGGTGAAACAGGAAGATGGCGGCCAGGAAGACCGGTGTCCAGGGCAGGTCGAAAAAGGCCAGCAGCACCGGCGAGCCGAAAACGCCGCGCACCGAATCAAGGTCCTGCAGCGCCCCGCCCCCCGGCCCCTGCCCGTTGCGCAGCGCCGACCGCTCGATCGCCGCACCAAAGACACGGCGCCCGAACGCCGCCTGAAGCCGCGCCCCGATCCGCGCAGTCACCCGCCCCCGGGCGAATTCCAGCAACCCGTAAAAGACGTAAAGCGCCGTCACCAGCAGGAACAGCGCCACCAGCGTCTCTTCGGACCGCGAGCTCAGCACCCGGTCATAGATCTGCAGCATGAACAGGGGACCGGTCAACATCAACAGGTTAGTGAAGAAACTGAACAGCGCCACGGCCCATAGCAGGCGACTGCTCCGGGCCTTGGCCAGCGTGAATTCGTTCCGGTCGTCGGCTTCGCTCATCGGTCCGGCCTTGCGCGGGCGGCCACCTTGCGCACGACGCACGGGTCGCGCGGCTGGGCCAGGCGATCCGCGCGAGGGGCTCATCGGCGTCCTCATGTCATTTGGCCCTTGCGGACCCCGGCAGGCGGGCGTTCCCCGCGCGCCTGAACTCGCTCATACTCAAAGCCGGTTCGCCGGCGAAATTCAAGGCTCGCGATCACGGCCCCGGACGGAATCGCGAAACATGGTGTCCACAATCCGCCAGCGATCCCGCCGCCGCAGGCCCTAGCCCAGCGTGGTCCGGATCGCCCGCAGGGTCGCATCCACCACCTGGTCGGCCTCGTCCCGCGTCAGGCAGAGCGGCGGGGCGAAGCCCAGGATGTCGCCCTGCGGCATCGCCCGCGCGATCACGCCGTTGCGCGCCATCTCGGCCACCACCGCGCCCGCCACCTTGCCCGCCGGATCGTGGAAGCGCCGCGCCGCCTTGTCCGCGACCAGTTCGACCGCGCACAGCATCCCCTCGCCGCGCACCTCGCCGACATGGGGGTGATCGGTCAGCGCAGTGCGCATCGCCGCCAAGAAATACGCCCCCAGCTCGGCCGCGTTCTGCACCAGTCCCAGCGCGTCCACCAGCTTCAGGTTGGCCACCCCCGCCGCCGCCCCGATCGGATGCGCCGAATAGGTCCAGCCATGGCCGATCGGCCCGTATTCGTCGGTCCCGCGCGCCAGCACGTCCCACATCCGCCGCGAAACGATCGAGGCCGACAGCGGCGCATAGGCCGAGGTCAGCCCCTTGGCCAGCGTGATCAGATCGGGCCGCAACCCGTAATGGTCGGACCCGAACATGCTGCCCAGCCGCCCAAAGCCGGTCACCACCTCGTCGGCGATCAGCAGGATGTCGTGGCGCTCCAGGATTGGCTGGATCGCGTCCCAGTAGCCCGCGGGCGGCGGCACGATGCCCCCCGTCCCCATCACCGGCTCGCCGATGAAGGCGGCGATGGTCTCGGCCCCCTCGCGCGCGATCAGCGCCTCAAGCTCGGCTGCGCAGAAGGAAACGAAATCGGCCTCGGTCATGTCGGGATCGGGGCGGCGATAGTAATAGGCGGGCTCGGTATGCAGGATCCGCTCCAGCGGCAGGTCAAAGCGGTCGTGGAACACCTTCAGCCCGGTCATCGACCCCGTCACCAGCCCCGAACCGTGATAGCCCCGCCAGCGGCTGATGATCTTCTTCTTTTCGGGCCGCCCCAGCAGGTTGTTGTAATGCCAGACGAGTTTGACATTCGTCTCGTTCGCATCCGACCCCGACAGCCCGAAATAGACCTTCGACATATGCGCCGGCGCGCGGTCCATCACCATTTTCGCCAGCGTGATGCTGGCCTCGGTGCCATGGCCCACATAGGCGTGGTAATAGGCCAGTTCCCGCGCCTGTTCGGCAATCGCCTCGGCGATCTCGGCCCGGCCATAGCCCACATTCACGCAGTAAAGCCCGGCAAAGGCGTCCAGAAAGCGGTTGCCATCGCGATCCTCGATGAAACAGCCCTGCCCGGTGCGGATGATGCGTTCCGGCGCCTCGCCGCGGGCGAACTGGCCCAGATGCGTCGAGGGGTGGAAAAAGCTCTCGCGGTCCCATTGTTCCAACTGGTCGTTTCTCAGCATCGCGACTGTCCTTTCGCCCGGTTGCGGCGCCTTGTGCGCCCCTCGGATAGCCCCATCGGGGATATCGCTCGGCGCAGGCATAGCCGGTTTGACCCGCCGCCTCCACCCCTGCCTCCCGCCACAGAGATTGACGCCCCCCGCGCCATGGTCTGATATCGCCCGACACGCCGCCCAGCAGGAGCCATCGCCCCCATGATCGAGGAAATCGTCCAGTTCGGCTATGCCACCGAGGGTCACGCGCCCTTCAGCCTGGGCGAATATGACCGCCGTCTGGGCCTGGTGCGCCGGGCGATGGAAGAGCGCGGCATCGACATCCTGTTCGTCGAGGATCCCTCGAACATGGCCTGGCTCACGGGCTATGATGGCTGGTCCTTCTACGTCCATCAGGGCGTTCTGGTCTTCCACGATGCCGACCCGATGTGGTGGGGACGCCAGATGGACGCCAATGCCGCGGTGCGCACGGTCTGGATGGCGGGCGCCCATATCACGCATTATTCCGACGAGTACGTTCAATCGACCGAACGCCACCCGATGCAGCAGCTTGCGGACATCATCCGCGACCTGGGCTATGGCGCCAGGCGGATCGGCGTCGAGATGGAGAACTACTATTTCTCCGCCAAGGCCTGCCTGACCCTGCGCGCGGCGCTGCCCGAGGCCGAACTGGTGGACGCCACGGCGCTGGTGAACTGGCAGCGCGCCGTGAAATCCGACGAGGAACTGGATTTCATGCGCCGCGCCGCGCGGATCTCGGAAAAGATGATCGACGGCGTGCTGGACCGGATCGAACCCGGCCTGCCCAAGAACCGGCTGGTGGCCGATCTCTATCACGACGCGATCACCGGCACCGACGAGGGCTGGGGCGATTACCCCGCCATCGTGCCGCTCCTGCCCTCGGGCGCGGATGCCTCGGCCTCGCACCTGACATGGGACGGACGGCCCTTCGCGGAAGGAGAGGCCACCTTCTTCGAGATCTCGGGCTGCTACCGGCGTTATCACGCGCCGTTCTGCCGGACGATCTTCCTGGGCGAGCCGCCCGATCACATGCGCCGCGCCGAGGCCGCCCTGCTCGAAGGGATCGAGGCCGGATTATGGGCCGCCAAGGCCGGTAACCGGGCCTGCGACATCGCCAATGCGCTGGCCGCCCCCCTTGAACAGGCAGGCATCCGCCGCGGCGCGCGCTGCGTCTATCCGATCGGCCTCAGCTACCCGCCCGACTGGGGCGAGCGCACGATCTCCCTGCGCCCCGAGGACGAAACCGTTCTGGAACCCGGCATGACCTTCCATTTCATGCCCGGCCTCTGGATGGAGAACTGGGGCCTGGAAATCACCGAATCCATCCTGATCCGCGAGGACGGCCCGGCCGAGACCTTCTGCAACCGCCCGCGCAAGCTCTACGTCAAGCCATGACCGACCGGCTGGACAGCACCCGCGCGATCCTGGCCGATCTGGTGGCCTTCCCCACCGTGTCGTCGGAGCCGAACCTCGAAATGATCATCCATATCGCCGCCATGCTGGGCGATCTGGGCGCGCATTTGGACCTGTTCCATAACGAGACCGGGCAGAAGGCCAACCTGTTTGCCACGCTCGGCCCGCGCGCGGCGGACGGCGGGATCGTGCTGTCGGGCCATACCGATGTCGTGCCGGTGACCGATCAGGACTGGTCCACCGATCCGTTCCGGCTGCACGAGGCCGACGGGCGGCTTTACGGGCGCGGCACCTGCGACATGAAGGGCTTCATCGCCGCGACGCTGGCCATGGCGCCGGTCTGGGCGGCGCTGGAGCTCAAACGCCCGCTGCATTTCGCCTTCACCCATGACGAGGAGGTGGGCTGCCTCGGCGGGCAGGCGCTGGTGGCCGAACTGGCCGCCCGCGGCCTTCGCCCTGCCATCGCGATCATCGGCGAGCCCACCGAAATGCGCATCGTCGAGGCACACAAGGGCTGCTGCGAATATTCGGTCGAGTTTCATGGCCTTGAGGGTCACGGCTCGAATCCCGACGCGGGCGTGAACGCCGCCGAGGCCGCGGTGCGCTATGTCGCCCGGCTGATGGAGCTTGCCGAGGCGCTGAAGGCGCGCGCCCCGCATAACAGCCCCTTCACCCCGCCCTGGACCACGATCAACCTGGACCGGATCGCGGGCGGACATGCCCATAACGTGATCCCCGGCCGGGCCGAAGTGGACTGGGAAATGCGCCCCGTCCAGGCCGCGGACATGGGCTTTGTCAAGGACGCGATGGCCCGCCATGTGGACGAGGTCCTGCTGCCCGGCATGCGCGCCACCGATCCCGCCGCCGCCATCCTGACCCGCGTGGTGGGCGAGGTCGCCGGGCTGGAACCGATGGAAGACAGCGCCGCCCGCTGCCTGCTGATGGACCTGACCGGCGAGGCCCGCGCCGAAACCGTGCCCTTCTCGACCGAGGCGGGGCTGTTCCAGTCCATCGGCTGCGCGGCCGCCGTCTGCGGGCCGGGTTCCATCGCCCAGGCCCACAAACCCGACGAATACATCACGCTCGACCAGCTTTCCCAATGCCTGACGATGCTGGACAATCTGGCCACCGTCCTGACCCGCTAGCGTCGACCGCGTCCAAGTTGAATCTTTGGGATTCACATCCGGGGTGATTTCTGATTCATGCTGACTGCCGGGAAGGAGGCGGCATGGATGGGGAAACCGTATTCTTCTGATTTGCGCCAGCGGTTTGTGGCCGCT
>NZ_DSDD01000008.1:0-5858 GCF_011048875.1 Rhodovulum sp. | reverse complement strand
CGGGTCATCCCCGCGTGGGCGGGGAACAGTCTTGTTGCAGGGCATTGATCTACCGAAAAATTCACGATGTCAAAGAGCGTACCGATCACCAGGGCGTTTTTCTGGCCGTCACCGGGGTTTCTCGGGGAGGAAGCTGACCAGCTTCAGGCCGTCGAACTCCACCGGCATCCGCCGGTTCGTGCCGGCGGTCAGGAAATCGTAGCCCTGGTCGGTGGGGGCTTTCCAGACCATGACCGCATCGCCGGTATCCAGCCCGGCCAGGACCTGGTCCCAGATCATCTGGCGGGTGCGGGCGGAATAGTTGCCGACATAGACGCCTGCGCGGATTTCGACCAGCCAGGCGGCAAGCCGACCGCGCAGCCGCGGCGGGGCATTCGAGACGACCACGACCAGCATGGATCACCTGTGCCCCGGATCGCCCGAGGGCGCGGCACCGGGAAAGGCGGGAGGAAGTGCCTCGGGCGGCGGCTCGGGGCGGGGCAGGTCGCCGGCGGACAGAACCTCTTCGATGGCGGGGATGATGCGGCCCAGAAGCCCGGTGCGCCGGAAGGCATCGCGGCAGGCGAGACGCACCGCGCGCTCGGGCACCATGTCGAGCTTGCCCCGCGCGGCCTGGCCCGCGATCCGGAACGCCTCGGGGACGACGGTCTCGAGCTTGAAGATGTCGGCGATGTCGTAGACGAAGGAGAGCGGCTTGCCGCTATGAAGGAAGCCGATGGCCGGGGCATAGCCTGCGGCCAGGACGGCGGCCTCGGTCAGGCCATGCAGGCAGGCGGTGGCGGCCGAGAGGCAACGATTGGGAATGTCGCCGGCCTGCCAGTCCGAGGGATCATAGGCGCGGCGTTTCCAGTCCACGCCATGTTGCCGGGCCAGCAGCGCATAGGATTCGCGGACCCGCACGCCCTCGATCCCGCGAAGCTGGTCGATGGACCGGCGCGAGGGTGCGGCCTCGCCGAAGCGCATGGCATACATCTTGCGCACGACCCTGAGACGCGCGGCAGCGTCGAGCGCAATCGACGCCTGCCAGAGCAGATGATCCGAGCGCGCCCCGCCCGGCTGGCCGGCCGAGTAGAGCCGCACGCCGCCTTCGCCGACCCAGGTGATCAGCGTGCCGACCCGCGCCGCCAGCGCGACGGCCGCATGCGATATGCGCGCACCGGGTTCCAGCATGATCCCGGCCAGACCGCCGACGGGGATCTGGGTGCGCGTTCCATCGGCATTGAGCGCGACGAAGGCGCCGTCGGCCACGTCGAGCCGGGCATGTTCGACAAAGACCAGCGAGGCGCGGTCCTTCAGCGGAATCGGCCGCGGCGGCGGCAGGCCGGGGAGGCCGCTCCCGCTCATACGGCCCGGCGGATCAGCATCAGGCCGCAGCCGAACGCCTTGGCGCGGCCGAAGCCATGGGCCAGCCGCGCCAGGAAGGCCTCGGGGTCGGTCACCTCGATACGGCCCTCGAGGTCGAGGATGCCGAATTGCGGCTGGCCCCTGCGCGGGCCGCGGTGATCGGGAAGCGCCACGGTGGAATAGTCGCCCGCCTCTGCCGAGACGATACGGAAGCCCGCCGCCTCGCCCTGGCGGGCGAGCCATGCCGCGCCTTCGCGCCCGGCGGCTGCCATCCGTTCGGAGGCGCGCGTGCCCCTGGGCAGGCCGTGCAGGGCGTCCATCACGACATCGACGCGGCGGCCGCCTTCGCGTTTCATGCGCGTGGCATTGGCGCGCAGCACGAAGTCGAGCCTCTGGCCGGGCGCCAGCACCGGCGCGAAGTCCTTGACCTCGTGCGGTTCGAACAGGTCCATCGGCTGGGGCGGCCGTTCCGACAAGGTCAGGAACGTCCCGTCCCGATCTTCACGCCACAGGAAATCGCGGCGGCGGTCCGGGCCATCTGCGAAGGCCGCCCAGAGGAGCCTGTGATGGGCCGACCGGCGCGGCCCGGCGTCGGACGGGTTCAGGAGCCCCGCGAGCGCCTGCGCCGAGGGGCTGCGCGACAGGCGGATCCGGCTGAGAAAGAGGTTCATGGCGCGCCTACCATGGTGATCGTGACGTCACGGACCGCGACGCGACGGGGCGCGAAATGCCAGAGCGCGCGATCGCGCGGAACGTCATGGACCTGTTCTTGAACCGGGTCGTCCCCTGTCGCATCGCAGATCAGGATGCGGGCCGTGGCCGTCCCTGCAGAGCGCCAGGGCGGCAGGGTCAGATGCGCCAGCGCGGCCTCGGGGCTTTGGGCCGTGACCAGTTTCGCCCCGGGCGGGGCTGCAAGCGGGCAGGACTTGCGGCCAAGATAGAGCGTGTAATACGGGCGGTTCAGGGCGGCCGCGAGCGCCTCCAACCCCTCGCCCCAGGCCGCAACCCCATAAAACACCCCCGCCCGGTAATCGCGCAGGGTGATCGTGGTGTTGGTCCGTCCGCGCGCTGCGGCAAGCGCCTCGGGGCGCGAATTGGGCCGTTTCGCGGCCGCCGACGGCACGGTCTGGACCGTATGGTAGTCGCGCAAGGGGGCGCCCGTGTCGAAGACCGCCACCGCCAGATCCAGCGCATCCAGAGCGGAGAAATCGCCGCGCCGGTCGATCCCCATGGCGGCGCCAAACAGCCCGAGGATCGACGAGCGCCCCGGCCAGGACAGCGAACCGCGCCGCTCATGCCCGGCCAGTTCGCCCATCGCACCAAGCGTGGCGGTCAGGCTGAACACCAGATAAGGTTGCATCACGCCCCCCGAACCGCATCGCCCGCAAAGCGCACGATCTCGTCCAGCGTCCCGCGGACACCGACATGCAGCACGCACTCGGCCTGCCATGCCCGGCCATAGGCGGCGTCGATATCCGTGCGGGTCCGGGTCAGCGCCGCCACGGAATTGTCAAGGAAGGGCGGTTTCCTGACCGGCTCGAAAAAGGCGCCCGACAGGTCGCGCGGGGCCTGCGGCCCGGTCTCGGCCAGCATGAAATGGGCGCGCGGATGGTGGGCAAAGCTGTTCTGCTTGCCGCGCGGGGCGGTCTGGGCGATGGCGCGTGCCAGCGCCTCGGTCCCCCTTGCTGCCAGGTCCCGGTCGCCCGCAAGGTTCGCGATCAGCAGGTCGCAATTCACGCAGACATACTGGTAATAGACCCCCGACCCGAAGGCGGTTTCGCCCAGATGGCCCGCGCCGGTCTCCTCGGCCTTGTTCAGGTCGTCCACCGCCGAATACCAGTCCTCCTCGGCCTGTGCGGGATGGGTGGTGATGGCATGGGCGACCTGCACCGCCGCGTCGCGGTTGAAATCGGCATCATCGGCCAGCATCCGGCCGAACATGGCAATATCCACGGCGCCATCGGCCCGGCGCAGGACCAGCTTTTTCAGATCCTTTCCCATGGGCAGGTCGTCGCCTGCGACGATCTTGCACGCCAGTTCCTCGGCCAACTGCCATTCCTCGGGCGAGATGAAGGCCAGCGTGGTCGCCAGCCGGAGTTCCTCGCCCTTCCTGGGGGCATCCAGCTTGCCGAAGATCGCGGCGACCTGCGCGGCGGCGTCCCGGGCTACCGCCTCTTCAGTGCCCTGCGCGATCAGATGCGCGGCCAGTTTTTCGCAAAGCCGCTTGGTGCGCGTGCCCATGGCGTCCTTGAGGTCCAGCGCGAAAAAGGTGCTTTCGCGCAGGGCGCGCTTGACCGATTGCGAGGACATCCGCAGCCGCGGGCTGCCGCCGACCATCGCCTGTTTTGGGCGGCCTTGGTCGTCGCGGTTCGGGTTCGAGGGGCCATAGCTGGTCAGCAGATGGAATTGCAGAAAGGTACTCATTCGATAGTCTCCTTCAATTCGTCCCCGGGCGCCTCGGCCCCGAAATAGTGAAAGCACCAGTGCGGCCGGGCGGTCTCCCAGTGCAACAGGTCATTGGCCAGCACGCCGACGTTGCAGCGCCGGTCGGCCATGACGATGGCGCGGCGCAGAAGCGCGGTCAGTTCCTCGCCCTCGGCCCGCATCAGGCGCTGGAACCGCAGCCTGGACAGCACCGGGTCCGCCCCGCCCAGACGCCGGGCGAGCGTTGCGCCATCATGCTCGCGCAGCTCGGCCAGCAGACCGGCGAGCCGGACGATTTCGCCCGCCCGACCGGGACCTATCCCCAACGCCCGCGCCAGATCCTGTACGGCCGGTTCACAGAGCACCGCCATCGGCGCCGCCCGCCTGAGCCGGGCCGCCAGCGCCCGGGCCGCGGCGCTGTCGCGCGCGCCGATATGCGTGCTCCACCAGCGAAGGGCGATGGCCCTCGGCGTCTTGCCGTTATCGCTCATGCCGTTTTCTCCTCTTCGCTGCGGGAGGCTCCATCCCGAGATGGGTGAAGATGTCCCGCCCGCGCTTGTCAAAGCCCGCGAACGCGCCTGCCAGTTTTTTCCGCGCTTCGACGAACTGCTCGATCCGCTCGGTTTCGCGCTGATCCAGCCCCGGCTCGGTCAGCGCATCGAACTGCCGCAGGGCCTGTCCGCGCAGGTCGGCAAGCCACGCGTCCCGCGGGTCACCCCCGGATTTCAGCGCCTGGACATGGCGAAGAAAACGATCCTCGGTCAGGGCAAAGAACGCCTCCCGCTCGGCCTCGCGCGCCTCGCCTTTGGCCAGAACGGGCTCTAGCGCCTCGCACAGCGCGACCCCGGCCGCCTCGGCCGCAAGGATCATGCCCGCCAGCCAGTCCCTGGCCTCGTCGGACAGGGTCAGAAGGGGTTGAACCGATAGCGTGAAATCGCGTGGCTTCATGTTGTCCATGGCCCAGCCCGCGACGATGACGGTGGCCTCGCCGCCGCGCTCTGCCCAGTCGCGCAGCGACAGCGAGCGTTCCGATGTTTCGCTGCCCACCTCCTGCGCCACGATGCCCAGCCAGTTGCGATAGCCGAAATGCCCCGCGCGCGGATGCTTGGGAAGCCATTCCTGGCCGGGTTTCATGCGGTAATAGGGGCTGAGCGGATGTTTCCAGAGGGCGTAATTGGTCCCCCATGGTTTCTGGATGACCCCGGTAACCCCTTCGTCATCGCCGATCAGGCGCAGCCGACGCGGCATGCCGAAGAACGCCTCGGCCCCGAAGACCCGACCCTCGGGCGGCAATGTCTGCTGCCCCGCGTCGGAGAGTCTCGTCGGCCGCATCCAGGGCAGGTCATCCGGTTTTCCGGGCGCGCCGCACGGCGTATTGGCCCAGATCAGCGGCCACAGGCCCCCACCCGGATCGACCAGCGTCACCAAAGGTCCGCCGCCGCGCATCGAGGTGCGGTTTCCCGCCCCTCCCGCCGGGGCGTGGGCCTGAAAAGCGTAGAGCGTCATGGCTGCAAGCGGCAGATCAATCCGCGGGTAGCGGCCACGGTGAACGATCAGGTCGGCATTGTTCTTCTCGGCGTTCGCGCCTGCGCTGTCGATGAAAAGCATGTCGACCGGGTTCGCCGGACCGGCCAGATTTTCCAGATCCTGAAGGAACCGCGGCCCCGCACCCAACAGATTGAAGGCCGGTGCAAGGGGGGCGAGTCGGTCCCGCAGGCGCTGCGGATCGGGGGAAACCCGACGCTGCCATTCGCCATTGTTCGCGGGTGGGTCGGCAAGAAACACCAGACCGATCAGAAATTCGTAACAGGCGACGTTCAGGTCGGGGCGCGGCCAGTCGGGGCGCAGGATGCCCGGTTCGGCCATCTGCCAGGGCGCAATCACCCGCCGCGCGCCATTGGCACAAAGAACCGGAATCCAAGGGTTTTCGATCAAATTGAGGGGCATGCCAAAGACTCTGCTCGTAATTGTCACATCCCGGAAGGTAGTAAGGTTGTTTCCTGAACAACTCCGGCTTGAGTTTGTGCCAATCCTGCATCGCCTGCAAGGGCGGTTTGCTGCCGAGGGCTGATTGCGGGAGCTGCTGGTTG
>NZ_DSDD01000080.1:0-5873 GCF_011048875.1 Rhodovulum sp. | reverse complement strand
CAGCGCTTCCCGCTTCCCCGGCCAGTCCAGCCGATACCGCTCTTGCGGGCCTTCCACGATGTGGTCGCTCAACTCCTGACGCAGCTGATCGAAGTCCACCGCCAGACGCAGCTTGCCCGTCGCCTCGTCCCGCGCCTCGGTCACGCAGCCGGGGAACATCTCGCGGATCTTCGCGATGTTGTCCTGGCTCAGGTCTGGGCTGTGCATCTTCAGCTTGTCCATGCTCGTCCTCTCAATCGTTCGACGTCTTTCTCGGCGCAAATCCGGACGCGGAATCGGTGCCCACTTCCGCTGGATTTGCTTGTGCGGCGCCGGGGGGTGCCCCGTGTCCCGATCGCGACAGCCGCTCCAGTTCCTGCTTGGCCGCGCGCAGCTTGGCATTTACGCCCACGCGCTTGTTGAATTGCTTCTCGCGTGCCAGCCGCGCCTTGATCCGCTCGACCTCGCGCGCCTGGCGCTCGATCGCCCCGGCCTGCGCGATGCGCTCTTCCAGCGACATAGGGCGCTCCGCTTCGGCAGAGGTGAAGGGCGTCTGCGGCGCCTTGCCCATGCCGGGGACCAACCGGGCCGTCTGCCCCGCCACCAGCGGTTCGAGCAGCCTCTCGTACAGCGCGCCCATGTTCAGCGCCACAGGAAGGGGCGCGCGGGCTGCGTCCTCGGGCAGCCAGTTCCCGTGGAAATAGTCGCCCACCACCCAGCGAGCGCTGTCGGCCTCACTCGGCCGCTTGTAGGCGGCGGCCAACCGGACGCGGCCGCCATGGGCCACCTCGAAGATCAGCGGAAAGGGGATGGCCTTGTCGATGGCGCGCAGCACGTCTTGGGTAAGCGTCGCGGTGCGCGCGGTGATGCGGAAGACCTGTATCTCGGTCACCTGCTTGGTCGCCGCCAGATTGACCGTCTCGGGCGCCAGCTTGTGTGACCAGACGATCTGATCCACCTCGCGCACGAAGAGATCCTTGAGGCCCGTATTCGCCCTTGCGTGCTCGTAGATCTTGGTCTTTGGGATCACGCGTCCGAAGGCGGCGGCGCGGGGCCAGTCGTAGAGGCTCATGGGCCGCCCCCTTCGATGACCAGAAAGGCGATCAGCTCGAAATCGTCCAACCCCTTGATGGTGTGGGTCAGCGCCGTGGTGCGCCCGCCGCTGAACAGGCTGTCGATATCCTTCTCTTCCTTAACCTCGATCATGGAGCGGATCGCGCTCGAGAGCAGGTCGGAATAGCGGCCCATGTTGCGCCCATCCTCGGTGCGTTCGTTGAAGATGCGGCAGACGTCGCGGATGGGCTCGATCCGCCCCTTGCAGCTGGACCGGATCAGGTCGAGCAGGCGCTTGACCTCGGTGTGGTTGGCGACGATCCGGCCGTCGTCATCGATGTAGACCAGGTAGAAGGGGTGCAGGCGGTTCTGCTGGTTGATGTTCACGCTGTCGTGGATGTTCTTCAGCGCGAAGATGACGCCGGGCTGCAGGCCCAGCTCCGGCTGTGCGGGCACGACGGCGTGCATGCCGAAGGGCACGTTGTCGAGCTTGCCATGCTGCTTGACGTAATTGAGCAGGTCCATCCGGAAGTCGTTAAGCCCGAGATCCGTGATCGAGATGCCGGCCTTCACGTCCTCCAGTTCGATAACCTCCTCCTGCATCCGCCTCAGCTGTTCCTTGCGGTAGGCGATGTCACTCGATTTGGCGGTCAGTATGTTGTCGTCGCCCGTGGCGGTGACGTCGGCGATTACCATCCGGTTTTCGACGCGTTCCTTGAGGTTGATGTATTCGTCGAGCGAGATGTCCGGCCAGTAGTTGACCAGCTGGATCTGGGCGTTCTGCGATCCGATCCGGTCGATCCGGCCGAACCGCTGGATGATGCGGACAGGGTTCCAGTGGATGTCGTAGTTGATCAGGAAGTCGCAATCCTGAAGGTTCTGGCCTTCCGAAATGCAGTCGGTCCCGATGAGGATGTCCAGCTCGCCCGGTTCGTGCGGCAGGACGATGGCCTTTTCCTTGGACCGAGGAGAGAACAGCGTAAGGACGCTCTGGAAGTCATAGGACTTCTTGAGTGTTGTCTTGGGCGCATCAGAGCCGGTGACCTTGCCGACATGCAGCCCGTGCTGCTGCGCAAAGGGCGCCAGGTTGTCGAAGAGGTAGTTGGCGGTGTCCGCGAAGGCCGTAAAGACCAGCACCTTGCGGTTGCCGGGGTTCAGCGGCTCGTCGATCTTCTGCCTGATTAGGGCGAGCAGATGCTGGAGCTTGGCATCGTCCGCAGGTTTGACCTTTTCCATCGAGGCGATCAGTTCTTGGATCAGGACAAGGTCCGCAGCCAGGTCGTGCTTCCAGGATGGCAGATCCATGTCGGCGAGGCTGATCTGGACCTTCTTTCCGACCGTGAATTCGTCGAGGCCGGAGAGGTCGTCGTCCTCCGGGTCGAAGTCGCTCATGTCAGCAAGGTAGTCACTGACGCTACCGCTTCGTCCGGTTTTCTCGAAATCGCCGATCGCGTCGAGGGTGCGCGAGATGTTTGCGCCGAGAGACCGAAGCGTAAGCCGGAACGCGGCGACCGAGCTCTCCAGGCGTTTCAGCAGGTTGGTTGTCATGAGCGCCTGAAGGCTGCGCTCACGATCGGCCTGTCTGAGCTTGCCGCGTCCACCCTCGACCTGCGTGTCGTAGATCTCCTCATACTTCCGCAGACGGCTGGGCAGGATGTAGCTGATTGGGGCGTATACCGCGAGCTTCAGCACCGAAAGCTGCGTGAAGATGTCGTTGAACCCCATCACGTCCGACCGCTCGGTGATCGGGCGGTGATAAGAGAGCGGCTTGCGCCTTTGGGGGAACTTCCCGATGTCCGTCGTGTCGTAGAAGGTCTCGATGTGCTTTCGTGACCGGGCGATGGTGACAGCGTCGAGAAGCTCGAAAAAATCGAAGTCGAGCGCTTTCAGGATCGACGCCGCGGTTCTCTCCTCGGGCGGCAGGGACGACCATTCATTGAAGGCCTTCTGGGCACGACGGAAAATCTCTTCGATGCTGATCTGAGCCTTCAGATTCTTGCTGAGCGCTTCGGACTGCCCCTCATAAGCGAGTGCCAGCTGGTTCCGAAGGTCGGTGAACCTGTTGTTCACAGGGGTGGCGGAGAGCATGAGGACCTTGGTCTTCACGCCGGCGCGGATGACCTGGTTCATCAGCTTCTGGTAGCGGGTCTCACGGTCCTTGTAGACATCATTATTTCGGAAGTTGTGCGACTCATCGATCACGACGAGGTCGTAGTTGCCCCAGTTCACTCGATTGAGGGGGATGCCGAAGGACTCGCCGGAGGTGCGTGAGAGGTCGGTGTGGCAGAGGACATCGTAGTTGAAACGGTCCTTAGCGAAAATATTTGTGGTCAGGTTCGTGTTGTAGTTCCGCCAATTGTCCGCGAGTTTCTTGGGGCAGAGTACGAGAACCGAGCGGTTCCGCAGCTCATAGTATTTGACTACCGCCAAGGCGGTGAACGTTTTCCCGAGGCCAACAGAATCCGCGAGAATACATCCGTTGTAGGTCTCGAGCTTGTTGATGATGCCTGTCGCTGCGTCCTTCTGGTAATTGAAAAGCTTGTTCCAGACCACGCTCTCCTGGTAGCCGGTCAGATCGTTTGGCAGGACGTCTTCGTCCACTTCATCGAGGAAGTCGTGGAAGATGCTGTAGAGCATCATGAAATAGATGCGCTCGGGCGAATTCTCCTGATAAACGGACTCGATGTGCTCGCAAATGGCGGCGGTGACGTCCTTCACCTTGTCCGGGTCCGCCCAGATCTGATCGAAAAGCTGAAGGTAAACCTTCGTGTGTGCAGGATCATCGAACCGGTGCACGAAGTTCGAAACTGCATCGCCCTTTTGGTATCCGAGATCGACGGCCGTGAAGCCGCTGATCGGCATGTAGGCCACTGCGCCTTCAGCTTTGGTTACATGCATGAATTGCTGCATCGGCGCCTTCGTTGTGTTGGACCGAAACCGCGCCTTCTCGCGGATCCAGTCAGCGCACTCCCGAGCGACCGCGCGTTGTGTGAGTTTGTTGCGGAGCTGGATCTCAAACTCCGTGCCGTAGAGTCCGCTTTCTCGTCGTGCCCTTGGAATGAAAAATTCCCGACGTTCCTTTCGGAGTCTGTCGGTCACTTCGGTGGGGACGAAGGTCGGGGCAGTGAAAACGAACTGCAGGCTGTCGATCTTCGAGAGCTCAGACTTTAGAGCTTCGAAGGCGTATATCGAGAAGCACGACGCAGCGATCCGCAAACGTGTTCCTCGGCCGACTGAGGTCTTCAAGTCCTCTCCGAGGAGATGGGAAGTGTTATCGATGATATGCATCGACGACCTCCCGGTTAAGCAGCACGATCTGCTGGTCCTGTGGGCGCCGCGCGGCCGGGTCGGTGTCCAACCCGAGCCGCCGGAGAGCGTAGTAGAGCAGTGCCCGCCGAACCTTGATCTTCGCCTTGCCGCCGCGCATGCCGTAGTCGATTGCGATGACCTTCGCCTGCGTCTCCGAAAGATCGGGGTGAGGGCCGACCTCAAGCGTAACTTCGGAATGCCAGTCCCGATCATCGTCGGCAGACTTCTCGGTCACGCGCGACCCGCGAATGTCGAGGATCCGGGAGAGCAGGAAGTCCTTGAAGCAATCGTCGCTCAGGCAGAATGCCCGGGTGTGCCAGCGGAACCCATCGAACGCTATGGCGTGAGGCGCGATCCAGCGCCAGTGCGGCTCGGGGCTGGACAGGGACTGGTACTTCACCTCGATCGCCTCAGACCGGCGGATGGCGCCGACAACCGAGCGAAGTGTTACCGGCTCAACGCCTCGAACCGGCGTCGGGGCAGATGCGTAGGGTGGCAGGTCAGGTATCCAGCAATCCTCGCGCTCCAGCACATCGTCGGCAACCAAGCGGATTTGAGCGAGGTAGTGCGCTGCGTCCGGCGGGCGGAACTTGCAGTCGAAGTCCGGGCCGCGGACGTAGGTCCGCGCGCTCTTGTCGTAGACCATGTTGTTCGGCGCCAGCGCGATATAGCGGTTCAGATCAGCGGACGCCTGATTAACCGAGACACCAAACTGCTGCATCACGTCGATACGATTTACGTGGCCTTCCCAGAACAGGCGGAACTCGATGAACTCGAGGCGTTGCTCGACGCCCCAGCGCAGCTCAGCCTTTCCCTCGCCCACGTCACTCTCCCGGCCCACCCTGAGCGCACGCTAAATGTGCGCGCACAATTTCTGGACCTACCGTATCGGCGAGAGCCCTCGCAATCAATCGAAAAGGGTCGTTTCCGCGCGGGATTATCCCAAGGATTGCCTGAGGTTCTGCGCCACCGCGTCCGCCGCCGTCCGCACCGGCTCGGCGGCGAGATGGGCGTATCTCGCCGTCGTCTGGACCTGCGTGTGGCCGAGCAGCTTGCCGATCATCGGCAGGCCCTGACCCGAGGCGACCGCCGTCGAGGCGAAGGTGTGGCGCAGATCGTGGATGCGGACGTCCTTGACGCCGGCGCGGGCGCGGACGCGCTGCCAGAAGGGCTGGAGATCGCTCAGGCGCTTGCCCGGCAGGGTGCCGGTGATGACCCACGGGTTGCCGTCGATGCGCTGGGCGTCGCGGAGCAGATCGACGGCAGGCTGGCCGAGATGGACGACCTTGGCGCCGGACTTGGAATCCGGCAGGTGTAGGACGCGCTCGGCCAGATCGACATATGCCCACTTCAGCGTCATGATTTCGTTGAGCCGACACCCGGTCAGGATGAGCATGCGCGCGGCGAGAATGGCCGAGGGTAGTTCGATCCCCTCCGCCTCCATCTCGCGCAGCACCTCGCCGATCCGACGCAATTCCGCCGCGCTGAGAAAGCGCTCGCGCTTCTCCTCGGGGTATTTCCGGATATGCTTG
>NZ_DSDD01000344.1:0-5898 GCF_011048875.1 Rhodovulum sp. | reverse complement strand
GGTAATTTTATGTCGTCGCCGCGGGCGGCTTGCCGCGACGCAGCGAATTGACATCGCCAGATCCTTGCCCTTATCTCGGCGGAAGCGAAATTTTCTTGCCAACCCGACTCCGAGGCGCGCCATGACCGAGACGATGAAAGACCGCCCCTGGCTGTTCCGCACCTATGCGGGCCACTCCACCGCCAAGGCATCGAACGCGCTTTACCGCAGCAACCTTGCCAAGGGCCAGACCGGCCTCAGTGTCGCCTTCGACCTGCCTACCCAGACCGGCTATGACAGCGACCACGAGCTTTCCCGCGGCGAGGTCGGCAAGGTCGGCGTGCCGGTGGCGCATCTGGGCGACATGCGGACGTTGTTCGACGGCATCCCGCTGGAACAGATGAACACCTCGATGACGATCAACGCGCCCGCGCCCTGGCTGCTCGCGCTTTACATCGCGGTGGCCGAGGAACAGGGCGCCGACATCTCGAAACTGCAGGGCACCGTTCAGAACGACGTCATCAAGGAGTATCTTTCGCGCGGCACCTATATCTGCCCGCCGAAACCGTCGCTGCGGATGATCACCGATGTCGCGGCCTATACCCGCGAGCATCTGCCCAAGTGGAACCCGATGAACGTCTGCTCCTACCACCTGCAGGAGGCGGGCGCGACGCCGGAACAGGAACTGGCCTTCGCGCTGGCGACCGCGACCGCGGTGCTGGACGATCTTCGGACAAAGGTCGCGCCGGAGCATTTCCCCGACATGGTGGGCCGCATCTCGTTCTTCGTGAATGCCGGGATCCGCTTCGTCACCGAGATGTGCAAGATGCGCGCCTTCGTGGAACTGTGGGACGAGATCTGCCGCGACCGCTATGGCGTCGAGGACGAGAAATACCGCCGCTTCCGCTATGGCGTGCAGGTCAACAGCCTCGGGCTGACCGAACAGCAGCCGGAAAACAACGTCTATCGCATCCTGATCGAGGCGCTGGCGGTCACCCTGTCGAAAAAGGCCCGGGCCCGCGCCGTGCAACTGCCCGCCTGGAACGAGGCGCTGGGCCTGCCGCGGCCCTGGGACCAGCAATGGTCGCTCAGGATGCAGCAGATCCTGGCCTATGAAACCGACCTTCTGGAATACGAGGACCTGTTCGACGGCAACCCCGCGGTGAGCGCGCGGGTCGAGGATCTCAAGGCCAATGCGCGCGCGGAACTCGCCCAAATCGACGCGCTGGGCGGCGCCGTGGCGGCCATCGACTACATGAAGTCGCGCCTTGTCGACAGCAATTCCGACCGCATTGCCCGGGTCGAGACCGGCGAGACGGTCGTTGTCGGAGTCAACCGCTGGACCCAGGGCGAACCCTCGCCGCTGACCGCGGGCGAGGACGCAATCATGGTGGTCGATCCGGCGGTCGAGGCCGACCAGATCGCGCGCCTGAACGCCTGGCGGGCCGAACGTGACGCGGATGCCGTTGCCCATGCGCTCAAGGCGCTGCGCGAGGCCGCGTCGACGGGCGCCAACATCATGCCGCCCTCGATCGCGGCGGCGAAGGCAGGGGTGACCACCGGCGAATGGGGCGACGTGATGCGCGCCGTCTTCGGCCAGTATCGCGGCCCGACGGGCGTTTCAAGGAACCCCTCGAACCGCACCGAAGGGCTTGACGAGATCCGCGCCGCCGTCGATGCGGTGGCCTCCCGCCTCGGCCGTCGGCCCAGGCTTCTGGTCGGCAAGCCCGGGCTCGACGGGCACTCGAACGGCGCCGAACAGATCGCCGCCCGCGCCCGCGACTGCGGCATGGACATCCATTACGAGGGCATCCGCCTGACCCCGGCCGAGATCGTCGCCGCCGCCCGCGAGGGCAATGTGGATATCGTCGGCTTGTCGATCCTGTCGGGCAGCCATATCCCGCTGGTGGATAGCCTGATGAAGCTGATGCGCGAAAACGACCTGACGCATATCCCGGTCGTCGTCGGCGGCATCATTCCCGAGGACGACGCCCGCCGCCTGCGAGCGATGGGCGTGGCCAAGGTCTACACGCCGAAGGATTTCGAACTGAACCGCATCATGTTCGACATTGTCGGCCTGATCGGCCCCGAGCCCGTCGCGGCGGAATAGCCCCGGTCCGGAACGGCCGCGGAGCGGGGCGTCGGGCTCAGCGCCGCGGGTCGAGCTTGCCGAACTCGCTTTCGAGATGCGCCCGCATCTTGCGCGCACCGCCGCGCAGGGCGGCCTCGACATTGGCGTCATTGTGGGTGACCGTATGCGGTCGCAACCCCTCGGGGCGCGCCTCGATGGTGCAGCGGATGTCGTCGGGACCGCCCTTGGCGCCGTTGGTATCGACCAGATGCACCTCGACCCGCGTCAAGCGGCCCGTCAGATGCCCCAGACCCGACGTGACCATCTGTTCGGCCACCTCGGCCAACCGCTCGTCGCCATGGATGTTGGAATCGGTGTTCAGTTGGAACTGCATGTCCTCTGGTCTCCTTCAGCTGAGCCTCTCTTGTCACCTAGGCATGCCCAAGCCGGATCGCCAGCCCCCCACACGGCTGCGACCGCCTAGACGAATTCCGCCGCATCCGCCGCCACCGCCGACAGCATGTCCGACATCAGGTCGGGATCGGCCGCATGAACCCTGTTCCATGTCGGGATGAAGGGCGTCTCGGAGGGGTTTTCCAGGAAGATATTGCCCGCCTCGACGATGTTGCGGGCAAACAGCTCGATGATGTTCTCCTCGCCATGCCGGTCGAGGCTGAGCCCGTTCATCCGCGCATCGTTGTAGTAGCAATCCAGCAAATCCAGCGCCGAGCGATAATAGGTCGCCTTGAGCGTGCGGAACACCTCTTCGGAGAACACCGTTCCGTCTGCCGCCAGTTTGCGGAAGATCGACTTGCAGATATCGACCGACATCCGCGACAGTCCCGCACTGGCGTCCTCGGCCGAGACCGGCTGGTGCTTGTGGTCATAGCCGTCGGCGATCTCGACCTGGCAGACGGATCCCGGCGCCAGGTTGCGCCAGGCCTCGGACAGCACCCCGATTTCCAGACCCCAGTCGGACGGGATGCGCAGATCGGGCAGGAGCGCGGTGCGCATCGCGAATTCGCCCGACAGCGGATAGCGGAACGAACGCAGGTAATCGAGATAGTCGCGGTCGCCGATCGTCTTTTTCAGCGCGATCAGGATCGGGCTGACCAGCAGACGGCTGACCCGTCCGTTCAGCTTGCCCTTGCCGATCCTTGGGTAGAAGCCCTTGGCCAGTTGATAGGGAAAATTCGGGTTCGCTACCGGATAGACCAGCCGGGCCAGCATCTCGCGCCTGTAGGTCAGGATATCGCAATCATGCAGCGCCATCACCGCGCTGTCCTTGCAGGCCATCAGATAGCCCATGCAGAACCACACGTTGCGCCCCTTGCCCGGCTCGCCGGGGTTCAGGTTCAGCGCATCAAGCCGGGCATGGATCGCCTTCATCCGCGGGCTGTCCTGCCAGATCACGACATGGTTCTGCGGCAAGCAACCGAAGAAATTCACGGCATGGGCGAACTGGTCGGCATCGGCCTGGTCCAGCCCGATCACGATGCGGTGCAGATAGGGCACCTCGGCCAGTTCATCGAGGATGGCGGGAAGGGCGTCGCCCTGAAGTTCCGAGAACAGCGAGGGCAGGATCAGGCTGATCTTGCGGGTCTGGGCAAAGCTCGTCAGTTCGTGGATCAGCAGATCCGGCGCGGCGAACCGCAGGTTGTGCAGGGTCGCCACGTTGCCATTCTGGTGAAAATCCGCCAAGCGCCCGATCCTCCTGCCTCAGATGCCGCGCTCCTTGATAACCCGTTCCATCGCCGCGTTCCAACCTTTCGGTCCTTCTGCGTCGATCCGCAGGATCCGCCCCCCGGCCTCGCCCGAAAGCGGCGGCAGGGACGGGCGGTGCGGATTGGCGATGACAAACCCCAGATCGGCGGCTTCCAGCATCTCGACATCATTGGGCGCATCGCCCAGCGCGACCGTGAAAGGGCGGCCATAGCGGGCGGCGATCTCGGCCATGCGGCTGGCCTTGGTCCCGCCGAAGGACAGTGTCAGAAAGCGCCCGCCCTCGCGCGCCTGCACGCCTTGCGCGGCCAGCGCGCCGAGGAACGCCGCCTTCTGCGCCTCCGATCCGCGCCAGAGTCCCGGCTCGGAAAACCGCCGCCGCGCGGCAAGCTCGGCCTCGGCCAGCGGCAGGCCGGTGCGCCGGGCGATCATCGGCACGTCCCAGTCACCAAAGCCCCGGAACGCCGCCCGCAGCGAGGCGGGCAGTCGATCCAGCGCGGCACGCAATTCGTCATAGCGCCCGCGGTCCTCGGGCGCCTCGGCGCCGGGTTCCAGCACGCCCGCGCCGTTCTCGACAATGGCGGGGTGATCCGCCAACCCAAGGTCCGCGCGCAACGGCGCGATCTCGCCCGCGGTCTTGGACGAGGCCAGGATCACCGGCACCCCCGCCGCCCGCAACCGTGCAAGCGCAGGTTCGGCCGGGTCATGGGAATAATCCTCGTGATCCAGAAGCGTGCCGTCCAGATCGGTGAAGACAAGAAAGGGGAGACTGGGCATCGGAGGGATCCGGGCTTGTTCGCGCAGGTGGCATCCTAGCCCGGGGACAGGGCGCAAGCCACCCCGCCGCCCCTCGAAAGACGGGGCAAGGACTGTCTTATTGACCAACGACGGGGCGATCATGGACCGTCCGATCTTTCGCACGGAGGCCCTGAGCAAGGTCTACGACACCGGGGGCGCCAAGGTTCATGCGCTGGCCGGTGTCGATCTTGAACTCTTCGCCGGAAAGCTTGCGGTTCTGCTCGGGCCTTCGGGCAGCGGGAAATCGACGCTGCCGAACATCCTGGGCGGGCTGGACCACGCCAGCGCGGGCAAGGTCTGGTTCAAGGACATCGAACTGACCGCGCTGCGCGAGCGGGGGCTGACGCGCTATCGCCGCGATCATGTGGGCTTCGTCTTCCAGTTCTGCATCTCGTGCCGTCCCTGAGCGCGCGCGAGAATGTCCAGCTTGTGACCGATGTCGCGCGCGACCCGATGGACCCGGCCGAGGCGCTGGGGCTGGTGGGTCTGTCGCACCGGCTGGACCATTTCCCGGCCGAAATGTCGGGCGGCGAACAGCAGCGCGTCGCCATCGCGCGCGCCATCGCCAAGCGGCCCGAGGTTCTGCTTTGCGACGAACCCACCGGCGCGCTGGACAGCAAGACCGGCGTGCAGGTCCTTGAGGCGCTGAAGGACATCAACGAACGCTTCGGCACCACCACCATCATCATCACCCATAACGCCGCGATCCGGCGGATGGCGCACCGGATCGTGCGGTTTCAGGACGGGCGCATCGTCCCGGCCGAGACCAACGAAACCCGCCTTGCCCCCCACGATATCGACTGGTGAGCGGCTTGCAGGCGCTGGATATCAAGCTCGTGCGCGACTTCCGCCGGCTCTGGGCGCAGGCGCTGGCGATCGCGCTGGTGCTGGGCTGCGGGGTCGCGATCTTCCTGACCTCGTTCGGGATGTATAACGCGCCGGAGGACACCCGCGCCGCCTATTACGAGCGCAACCGTTTCGCCGATGTCTTTTCCGAGACCCGCCGCGCGCCCGCGCCGCTGGAAGCCGAGATCGCGGCGATCCCGGGCGTGGCGACCGTCGAGACCCGCGTCGTCGGCTCGGTCATCCTGGACATTCCCGGCCGGACCCAGACCGCGGTGGGCCGGGTGATCTCGCTGCCGAACGGGGGGATGCCGCAGATCAACATCCCGATTCTGCGCGCAGGCCGCCTGCCCGCCCCCGAAGCAACCGACGAGGTTGCCGTGAACGGGCCATTCGCACGGGCCAACGGCTTCGTGCCCGGCGACAGCTTTCACGCCAACCTGAACGGACAGAAGCGGCAGTTGACGATCACCGGCACGATGCTG
>NZ_DSDD01000273.1:0-5910 GCF_011048875.1 Rhodovulum sp. | reverse complement strand
CGAACCAGTGAGCGGACGCCATGACCCATATCCTCGCCATCGACCAGGGCACCACGTCCACCCGGGCGATCCTGTTCGGTCCCGACCTGCGTGTCGTTGCCGTCGCGCAGGAGGAGTTCCCGCAGCACTATCCGGCCAGCGGCTGGGTCGAGCACGATCCCTCGGACCTGTGGTCGACCACGGCCGCGACGGCGCGCGCGGCGATCGAGAGGGCGGGGCTGGGGGCCGCCGACATCGCCGCGATCGGCATCACCAACCAGCGCGAGACGACGCTGGTTTGGGATCGCGCCACCGGCAAGCCCCTTCACAACGCCATCGTCTGGCAGGACCGCCGCACCGCCGAAACCTGTCAGGCGCTGAAGGCGGCCGGGCACGAGGCGGCGGTTACCGAGACGACCGGGCTGCTGCTCGATCCCTATTTCTCGGGCACCAAGCTGAAATGGATCCTCGACCATGTCGAGGGCGCGCGCGACCGCGCGATCCGGGGCGAGTTGGCCTTCGGCACGGTCGATACCTGGCTTGTCTGGAACCTGACCGGCGGGCGCGTGCATGCGACCGACGCCACCAACGCCGCGCGCACGATGCTCTACGACATCCGGCAGGGGCGCTGGTCCGAGGCGATGTGCGAAATGCTGGACATCCCCGCCGGGATCCTGCCCGAGGTGCGCGACTGCGCCGCCGATTTCGGGGTGACGCGGGCCGACCTTTTCGGCCGCGAGATCCCGATCCTCGGCATCGCGGGCGACCAGCAGGCCGCGACCATCGGCCAGGCCTGTTTCCGCCCCGGCATGATGAAATCGACCTATGGCACGGGCTGCTTCGCGCTGCTGAACACCGGGACCGATCCGGTCGCTTCGCAGAACCGGCTGCTGACCACCATCGCCTACCAGCTTGACGGCCAGCGGACCTATGCGCTGGAAGGCTCGATCTTCATCGCGGGCGCCGTGGTCCAGTGGCTGCGCGACGGACTGAGGCTGATCCGCTCCGCCTCCGAGACGCAAGCTCTGGCCGAGGCCGCCGACCCGGGCCAGGGCGTCGTTCTGGTGCCCGCCTTCACCGGCCTCGGCGCGCCCTACTGGCGGCCCGACTGCCGCGGCGCGGTGTTCGGGCTGACGCGCAACTCCGGCCCCGAGGAATTCGCCCGCGCCGCGCTGGAAAGCGTGGGCTACCAGACCCGCGACCTTCTGGAAGCCATGACCGCCGACTGGGCGGGGGGCGGCGATACCGCGCTTCGCGTCGATGGCGGCATGAGCGCGTCCGACTGGGCGATGCAGTTCCTGGCCGACATCCTGGGCGCGCAGGTCGACCGGCCGCGGGTGCTGGAAACGACCGCGATGGGGGCGGCGTGGCTGGCCGGCCATCGCGCGGGGCTCTACCCGGGCATGAACGAGTTCGCGCGCACCTGGGCGCTGGAGAAGAGCTTTGTTCCCGCCATGGCCCCCGACGCGCGCGAGGCGCTCTATGCCCGCTGGACGCGCGCCGTTGCGGCCACGCAGGCGTTCTGATCCCCATGACCTTCGCGTTCCTCACCCCCGGCCGCATCCTCTTTGGCCGCGGCGCCGCCGCCGAGGCGCCCGCGCGGATCGCCGCGATGGGCCGCCGCATCCTGCTGGTCCGCGGCGGATCGGTGCAATTCGCCGACGTGCTGGCCGAGGGGCTGCGCGCGGCGGGTGCGGCGGTGCTGGAACTGCGCGGGCAGGGCGAACCCGACCTGTCCGGGCTCGAGGCCGCACTTGCCGAGGCACGGCCCTTCGCTCCAGACGCTGTGGCGGCCATCGGCGGGGGATCGGTGCTCGACCTCGGCAAGGCACTGGCGGCGCTGGTGCCGTCCGACCGCCCGCCGCTCGACCATCTCGAAGTGGTCGGGCAGGGCCTGCCGCTCTGCGCGCCGCCCCTGCCGCTCGCGGCACTGCCCACCACCGCGGGGACCGGGTCCGAGGCCACGAAGAACGCGGTGATCGGCGTGCCCGCCCATGGCCGCAAGGTGTCGCTGCGCGATGACCGGCTGATCCCGGCGCTGGCGCTGGTCGATCCGGCGCTGACCGATGGCTGCCCCTGGCCCGTGACGCTGGCCTCGGGCCTCGACGCGGTGACCCAGGTGATCGAGCCCTACCTCTCCCTGCGCGCAAATCCGCTGACCGACGCGCTTTGCCGCGACGCGATTCCGCGCGGACTGGCCGCCCTTGTCCGGCTGAGGCAGGCCGAGGACCCCGCGGCCCGCGACGCCTTGGCCCTTGTCAGCCTGATCGGCGGCATCGCCCTTGCCAATGCCGGACTCGGCGCCGTGCATGGCCTTGCGGGGGTGATCGGCGGGCGGTATGCCGCGCCGCACGGGGCGATCTGCGGCAGGCTCCTTACGCCCACATTGCGCGAGAACCGCGCGGCCCTGGCCGCCGAGGGACAGCCGGTCGCCCGGTTCGACGAGGTGGCGGGCTGGATTGCCGGGGCCCTCGGCTGCGCCCCGGGCGATGCGTTCCGGCAATTGTCCGACTGGATCGACGCGGCTGGCCTGCCCCGTCTGGCCGACCTCTGCGAGGGGCCGCTCGATGCGGTCGCCCTTGCCCGCGCGGCGTCCGGCTCGTCGTCGATGAAGGCCAACCCGGCGGCGCTGTCGCCCGAGGCGCTGGCCCGGATCGTCATGGCCGGTTGAGACGCACCTTCCCCGACTTCGACAATCCGGAGGTGCATCGGCCGGGCGTTCGACGAAGCCGAAGCCCCGCACACGCCCTTGCCGGGATGCGGTGCTCTTGCGGGGAACGCGGCGGGGGGCTAAACGCGGGGGCGGATTTTCAGCAACGAGAGGCGGCCCCATGTCCATCGACATCGACACCGCGCGGCGGGTGGCACATCTGGCCCGGATCGCCGTGGCCGAGGACGACCTGCCCGCTCTGGCCGGGCAACTCTCGGGCATCCTGACCTTCATGGAACAGTTGAACGAGGTCGACGTTTCGGATGTCGAGCCGATGACCAGCGTCACGCCGATGCGGCTGAAACGGCGGGAGGATGTAGTGACGGATGGCGGCTATCCCAAGAAGATCCTCGCCAATGCGCCCGATGCGCGCGAAGGGTTCTTCGCGGTTCCGAAGGTGGTGGAGTAACGGCCGATGAGCGAGCTGAGCAAGCTGACCCTGGCCGAGGCGCGCGATGCGCTGCGCAAGGGTGAAACCAGTGCGGTGGCGCTGACCGAGGCCTGCCTGTCCGAGATCGAGGGCGCCGTGCGGCTGAATGCCTTTGTCCATGTGACGCCCGAGATCGCGCTGGATCAGGCGCGCGCCGCCGATGCCCGGATCGCGGCAGGCGAAGCGCCCGCGATGTGCGGCATGCCTCTGGGGATCAAGGATCTTTTCTGCACCAGGGGCGTGCCCTCGCAGGCCGCCTCGCATATCCTGAACGGGTTCCGGCCCGAATATGAATCGACCGTGACGCAGAAGCTGTGGGATGCCGGCGCGGTGATGCTGGGCAAGCTGAACATGGACGAGTTCGCCATGGGCAGCTCGAACGAGACCAGCACCTATGGCAATGCGGTCAACCCGTGGAAGGTCGATGATCGCGACCTGACGCCGGGGGGATCGTCGGGGGGCTCGGCCGCTGCCGTTGCGGCCGATCTGTGTCTGGCGGCGACCGGCACCGATACCGGCGGCTCGATCCGCCAGCCCGCGGCCTTTACCGGCATCGTCGGGATCAAGCCGACCTATGGGCGCGTATCCCGTTGGGGAATCGTGGCTTTTGCGTCCTCGCTGGATCAGGCGGGGCCGATGACAAGGACGGTGCGGGACGCGGCGATCATGCTGGGTGCGATGGCCGGGCATGACCCGAAGGATTCGACCTCTGCCGATATTCCCGTGCCGGATTTCGAGGCGGCGCTGACCGGCGACATCCGTGGAAAAACCATCGGAATTCCATCGGAATATCGTATGGCAGGCATGCCCGCCGAGATCGAGGCGCTGTGGAGCCGCGGCGCCGAGATGCTGAAGGATGCGGGTGCCAGGATCGTCGATATCAGCCTGCCGCACACCAAATACGCGCTGCCCGCCTATTACGTCATCGCGCCCGCCGAGGCGTCCAGCAACCTCGCGCGCTATGACGGGGTGCGCTATGGCCATCGCGCGAAGCTCGCCGAGGGCGACGGCATCGTGCAGATGTACGAAAAGACCCGCGCCGAGGGGTTCGGCAAGGAAGTGCAACGCCGGGTGATGATCGGGACCTATGTGCTGTCGGCGGGCTTCTACGACGCCTATTACAACCGCGCGCGCAAGGTGCGCACGCTCATCAAGCGCGATTTCGAGACGGTGTTCGCGCAAGGGGTCGACGCGATCCTGACGCCCGCGACGCCCTCCGCCGCCTTCGGGCTGGGCGAGATGCAGGATGCCGATCCGGTCGAGATGTATCTCAACGACGTGTTCACGGTGACGGTGAACCTGGCCGGGCTGCCGGGCATCTCGGTGCCCGCGGGGCTGGACGCGCAGGGGCTGCCGCTGGGGCTGCAACTGATCGGGCGGCCCTGGGAAGAGGGCGAGCTGTTGAACACCGCACAAGTGCTTGAGGATGCCGCGGGCTTTGTTTCCCGGCCCGCGAAATGGTGGTAGGAGCGCGTCCCTGAATGGATCGGGAGAGCAGGATGAACGGGATGCGTATTGGTCTTTCGGGGCTGGCGGTGCTGGCATTGGCCGCCTGCGCCCCGCAGGTGCCGGATTCCGCGGCCGGGGTGGGCTTTGACAGCTATGCCGCCTACAGCATCGATCGTGAACGCGCCCTGCGTGGCGGGGATGGCGTGGCCGCCGCGCCCGCATCCGAGGGGGGCGCGATCGCCGCGCAGGCGCTGGCGACCCTGCGCCCCGACGAGGCCGGGCCCGCGCCGGTCATCGCGCCCGCCCCCGGCGATCCAACGCCGCGTTCCAGCAATCCGGGCCTGTCCGACGAGCAGAATTTCGAAGCCGTCGCCGCGCGCGAGTCGATCGAGAGCGACCGCGAGCGGCTGGAGCGGCAGCGCCAGCAATATGTCGTGGTCGCGCCCGAGCCGGTGCCGGAGCGGCCGACCGGCGCGGGGCCGAATATCGCGCAATATGCGTTGAGCACCACCAACCAGGTGGGCCAGCCGGTCTATAGCCGCATCGGCCGCGTCAGCCAGGAACGCTATCTGAGCAATTGCGCAAGATACGGCTCGGCCGACCTGGCGCAGGAGGCGTTCCTGGCCGCAGGCGGACCCGAGCGTGACCGGCTGGGGCTGGACCCCGATGGCGACGGGTTCGCCTGTTTCTGGGATCCCGCACCGTTCCGGGCGGCCGTGCGGCGCTAGGGTGATGGCGCCGCTCTGGCGGCCCTCGCCGAATTTCGGGCCGCGGCGGAACGGCGCCCGGCCCGACCTGATCGTCCTGCATTATACCGCGATGCCGCTGGCGGGTGCGCTGGACCGGCTCTGCGATCCCGCGGCCGAGGTCTCGGCGCATTACCTGATCGCGCGCGACGGGCAGGTCTATCACCTGGTCGACGAGGACGCGCGGGCCTGGCATGCCGGGGCGGGATGCTGGGGGGCGGTCGGGGATGTCAATTCCCGCTCGATCGGGATCGAACTGGACAACCGGGGCGACGAGCCCTTTGCCGCGCCGCTGATGGCCGCGCTGGAGGCGTTGCTTGGCGGGGTGATGGCGCGCTGGGCCATGCCGCCCGAACGGGTGATCGGCCATTCCGACATGGCGCCGGGCCGCAAGGGCGATCCGGGGCGGCGCTTCGACTGGCGGCGACTGGCGCGGTCGGGTCTGTCGGTCTGGCCCGGTCCCGGCAGCGCCGCGCCGGATCCGGCGGCGTTCCGCGCGGCGGCCTTGCGCTTCGGCTATGGCGCGGAATGGGGTATGGACGCGGTGCTGGACGCCTTTCGCCAACGCTTCCGGCCCTGGGCCACGGGGCCGCTGT
>NZ_DSDD01000085.1:0-5961 GCF_011048875.1 Rhodovulum sp. | reverse complement strand
CAATCGCGCCGCCCCCGGCCGAGACGGCCATCCTGGCCGTCCCGCCCGCACCGGGCCGGGCCGATGACGCACCGCTGGAGCCCGACATGCCCCCGCGTCCCGAGGGGCTGCGCGCGCCGGATGCGCCTTCGGTCGAGCCGCCAATGGCCGCCCCGCGCCCCGAACGCCGTCCCGACACGGCACCGCCGCCCGCCCCGGCCCAGAGCGCCCGGGGCACCGAGCGCGCGCCGCAGGCCGGCGCGCCTGCCCGCGCCGTGCCCGCTCTGTCAGAGGCCGCTGCCCGCGCGCTGCATGCCGAATGGGGCGGGCGGATCCTTGCCCGGGTCAGCCGGGTCCACCGCTACCCGCGCGAGACCCGCGCGACCGGCCGGGCGCTGGTCGAACTGGTGGTGACGCGCGAGGGTGCGCTGGTCTCGGCGCGGCTGGTGCAAAGCGCGGGCGATCCCGCGCTGGACCGCGCGGCGCTGGCCGCTGTCCGCCGCGCCGGGCCGTTTCCCGCCGCGCCAAGGGGGCTGGACCGCGCCAGCTACAGCTTTACCCTGCCGCTCAAATTCGACGGAAGACGCTGATCCCCGCAGCGCGTCGGCTGTTTCTTCTTGGAAAAAATACCCGAACCGGCCCGGAACGGGCCGGCTACGCCGCCTGGGGCCGGCGAATCCGTTCGGCCGCGCGCAGCACCCGCGGCGAGATATCCGGCGCACCGGCTTTTGCCAGCGCCAGCAATTGTGCCCGCATCCCCGGCCCCCAGAAAGCGTCGATATGTTCGGCGATGGCGGCCGCCGCCTCGTCTTCGGGCCGCCGGGCAAAGGCGGTGGCGATCTGGTTGGCCATGTAGATCAGTTTCTCAGGCGTCATGGGGAACCTCTGTCAATGCGATCCGGTCGGGATGGGTGTGGATGTCGAAGCCCGCGCCACGGGCGCGCGCGATCAGGGTCAGCCCCGCCGCCTCGGCCGCTACGGCGGCGCGGTCGTTGGGGGCGGAAACAACGATCAGGATGCGCGCGCGGGCCAGAACCGCCTTCTGGACCAGCTCGATCGAAACGCGCGAGGTCATCACGATCACGCCGCCCGAGGCATCCCGCCCGGCCCGCGCCAGCGCGCCGAGAAGCTTGTCGAGCGCGTTGTGCCGCCCCACATCCTCGCGCGCGAGGACCAGCCCTTCGCCGGGCGTCCAGAACCCCGCCGCATGCATCGCCCGCGTTTCGGCATGCAGCGGTTGGGCCAGCGCCAGCGCGGTGATCGCCCGGGCGATGTCGCCCTCGGCCAGGCGCAGCCCGTCGGGCGGCAGCGTGGGCAGGGGGCGGGTGGCCTCCTTCAGGCTGTCGATGCCGCACCAT
The DNA here is from genome assembly GCF_011048875.1 of Rhodovulum sp. Taxonomy (NCBI): domain Bacteria; kingdom Pseudomonadati; phylum Pseudomonadota; class Alphaproteobacteria; order Rhodobacterales; family Paracoccaceae; genus Rhodovulum; species Rhodovulum sp. The sequence goes on along the minus strand of NZ_DSDD01000085.1, from coordinate 4,624 downwards.
CCGCAGCCCACCGGCCCCGCCATCACGCGGCGCCGCTCCAGCAGCCGCGCGCCGAACCCCGCGACCGGCGCGGTGGTTCTGGTGGCGCCCCCGCTCATTCCGCTGCCGGAAGGATGCGCCGTGCGGCGCGGGCGCGCGCGGCATAGGTCTGCTGCCAGTCCGAGGGGCCGTTGGTCTGCGCCACCTGCACCGCCGTCACCTTGTATTCCGGACAGTTCGTGGTCCAGTCGGAATAGTCCGAGGTGACGACATTGGCCTGCGTCTCGGGGTGGTGGAAAGTGGTATAGACCACGCCCGGGCTGACGCGATCAGACAGCGTCGCCCTCAGCGTCGTCTCGCCCGAGCGCGAGGCAAGCCGCACCCAGTCGCCCTCGGAAATCCGGCGGGTTTCGGCATCGTGGGGGAGGATTTCCAGAACGTCCTCTTCGTGCCAGATCGAGTTCTGCGTCCGCCGCGTCCGGGCGCCGACATTGTATTGCGACAGGATCCGTCCCGTGGTCAGCAACAGCGGATAGCGCGGCCCGGTGCGTTCGTCGGTCGGCACATAGTCGGTGACCACGAACAGCCCCTTGCCCCGGACGAACCCGCCCTCATGCATGATCGGGGTGCCAAGCGGCGCGGTGTCGTTGCAGGGCCATTGCACCGAGCCCTCGCGATCGAGCAGATCGCAGGACACCCCCGCGAAGCAGGGCGTGGTCTCGGCGATTTCCGCCATGATCTCGGACGGATGGACATAGGAGCACCCCGCGCCCATGGCGTTGGCCGGATTCTGTGTCACCTCCCAGTCGGCGAACCCGTTCAGGGGCGCCATTACCCGGCGGACGCGGTTGATCCGGCGTTCGGCATTGGTGAAGGTGCCGTCCTTTTCCAGGAAGGTCGAGCCGGGCAGAAAGACATGGGCGTAAGTCGCGGTCTCGTTCAGGAACAGGTCGTGCACGACCACGCACTCCACCGCCGCCAGCCCCGAGGCCACGTGTTTGGTGTCGGGGTCCGATTGCAGGATGTCCTCGCCCTGGATGTAGATGCCCTTGAAGCTGCCCCCCCACGGCCGCATCCAGCATGTTGGGGATCCTCAGCCCCGGCTCGTCCGAGATCGTGACGTTCCAGAGCCGTTCGTATATCCCCCGCGCGTCGGCGTCATGGACATTGCGATAGCCCGGCAATTCATGCGGGAACGAGCCCATGTCGCAGGAGCCTTGCACGTTGTTCTGGCTCCTCAGCGGGTTCACGCCGACGCCGGGGCGGCCGATATTGCCGGTCGCCATGGCAAGGTTGGCGATCGCCATCACGGTGGTCGAACCCTGGGAGTGTTCCGTCACCCCCAGCCCGGAATAGATCGCCGCATTGCCGCCCGTGGCGTAAAGCCGGGCGGCGGCGCGGATCTCGGCGGCGGGCACACCGGTGAGCGCCTCGGTCGCCTCGGGGCTGTAGCGGTCCTCGGCGACGAAGCCTGCCCGGTGCTGATAGGCGTCCAGCTCGAAACGCCCGCGGATAAAGGCCTTATCCGTCAGCCCTTCGGTGACGATGACATGAGCCATCGCCGTCAGCAGCACGACATTGGTGCCGGGGCGCAGCGGAAGGTGATGGGCGGCACGGACATGCGGCCCGCGCAGAGGTCGATCCGGCGCGGGTCCGCCACGATCAGCTTTGCCCCCTGCCGCAGCCGTTTCTTCAGGCGGCTGGCAAGGACCGGGTGCCCGTCGGTCGGGTTCGCGCCGATCACCAGCACCACGTCGGCCTGTTCCACGCTGTCGAAATCCTGCGTTCCGGCCGAAGTGCCGAGCGTCGTCTTGAGGCCACGGCCCGTGGGCGAATGGCAGACCCGCGCGCAGGTATCGACGTTGTCGTTGCCAAAGACCTGCCGGATCAGCGTCTGCACGAGGAAGGCTTCCCCGTTGGTGCAGCGCGAGGACGTGATCCCGCCGATGGCGCGTACCCCGTGTCTTTCCTGGATCGCATGGAACTTCGCCGCGGTGAGGGCAAGGGCATCCTCCCAGCTTACCTCGCGCCAGGGCTCGTCGATCGATGCGCGGATCATCGGGGTCGGGACGCGGTCGGGATGGGTGGCATAGCCATAGGCGAAGCGGCCCTTGACGCAGCTGTGCCCGCGGTTCGCCTTGCCGTCCTTGGCGGGGACCATGCGCACGACCTGATCGCCCTTCATCTCGGCGCGGAAGTTGCAGCCCACCCCGCAATAGGCGCAGGTCGTGACCACGGCGCGATCGGGCGTGCCCATCTCGATGACGGATTTCTCCTGCAGGGTGGCGGTCGGGCAAGCCTGCACGCAGGCGCCGCAACTGACGCATTCCGAGGACAGGAAATCGCTGCCGCCCGCCGAGATCCGCGCCTCGAACCCGCGGCCCTCGACGGTCAGGGCAAAGCTGCCCTGCACCTCTTCGCAGGCCCGCATGCAGCGATAGCAGGCGATGGATTTCGCGGGGTCATGGGTGAAACAGGGGTTGGTCTCGTCCTCGGGCGCATGGCGCGGGTTCGCCTCGCCGTTCTGGCGCGTCTCGAAATGGTTGGCGCCGGGCGCATGACGCACGTCGCGCAGGCCCACGGCGCCGGCCATGTCCTGCAACCGGCAGTCGCCATTCGCCGCGCAGGTCAGGCAATCCAGCGGGTGGTCGGAGATATAGCGCTCCATCACGCCGCGGCGCAGTTTCGCCACGCTGGGCGTCTGGGTGTGGACCTTCATGCCGGGTGCGACCGGCGTGGTGCAGGAGGCGGGCGTGCCGCGCCGGCCCTCGATTTCCACCAGGCAGAGCCGACAGGATCCGATAGGTTCGACGCTGTCGGTGGCGCAGAGCTTGGGGATCTCGATGCCCAGTCCGGCCGCGGCGCGCATGACCGAGCTGCCCTCGGGCACAGTCACCTCGAAACCGTCGATGCTCAGCGTCACGGTCCGGTCGGACCGGCGGGCGGGGGTGCCGAAATCGGCATCGGGGAGGATGAAGTCCTTCATTCCGCGGCCTCTTTCTGGGGGATGAAATCCTCGGGGAAGTGTTTCAGCGCGCTTTCCACGGGATAGGGCGTGAAGCCCCCCAGCGCGCAGAGCGAGCCGTCGCGCATGGTTTCGCAGAGATCGGCCAGGATCGCGGGCGCCGCCGGGTCGCCCGCGCGGATGCGGTCGATGACCTCCATGCCGCGCACCGCGCCGATCCGGCAGGGGGTGCAGGTGCCGCAGCTTTCGACCGCGCAGAACTCCATCGCGAAGCGCGCCATCGCGCCCATGTCGGCGCTGTCGTCGAAGGCCACGATGCCCGCGTGCCCGATCAACCCGCCCGCCGTGTCGCATTCCTCGTAGCCGAGGGGGGTGTCGAACATGCGGGCCGGGAAATAGGCCCCCAGCGGGCCGCCAATCTGCACCGCCCTGACCGGGCGCCCCGAGACGGTGCCGCCGCAGATATCCTCGACCAGTTCGCGGATCGTAATGCCGAAGGCCGCCTCGAACAGCCCGCCATGTTTCACGTTGCCTGCGACCTGCAACGGCACCGTTCCCAGCGAGCGGCCGAGGCCGAAGGATTTGTAATACCCGGCCCCCTCGGCCAGGATCACCGGGACCGAGGCCAGGGAAATGATGTTGTTGATGACGGTGGGGCGGCCCATGAAGCCCTTGTGGGCGGGCAGCGGCGGTTTCGCCCGCACCGTGCCGCGCTTGCCCTCCATCGAGTTCAGAAGTGCGGTTTCCTCGCCGCAGACATAGGACCCCGCGCCGACGCGCAGCTCGATGTCGAAGCCCGTGCCCAGCAGGCCACCTTCGCGTGCCGCGTCAAGAATGGCGCCGAAGGTTCTGATTGCATGAGGATATTCCGAGCGGCAGTAGGCGAAATCCTTGCTTGCACCCACCGCCAGCCCGGCGATCGCCATGCCCTCGATCAGGCAGAACGGATCGCCCTCCATCAGCATCCGGTCGGCAAAGGTGCCGCTGTCGCCCTTGTCGGCATTGCAGACGATGTATTTCTGCGGCCCCTCGGCGTCGAGCACCGTCTTCCACTTGATGCCCGTCGGGAACCCCGCACCACCCCGGCCGCGCAGGCCCGAATCCGTCACCTCGGCCACGATCTCGGCGGGCGCCATGGTCCGCGCCCGCGCCAGCCCCTTGAGCCCCCCATGGCTCCGGTAGGCATCGAGATCGTGCGGGTCGATCACGCCGCAGCGGGCAAAGGTCGGCCGCGTCTGGCGGGCGAGGAAGGGGATCGCCCCGACCGGCCCCAGCGCCTTGGCGTGGTCGCCGAAATCGGCTTCGAACAGGGGCTTTGCGTCCGAAACCTCAAGCGGGCCGAAGCCATGGCGCACGCCGTCGCGCTCGATTTCCAGCAGCGGTTCCAGCCAGACCATCCCGCGCGATCCGGTGCGGACCAGCCGAAACTCGATCCCGCGCGCCCGGGCCGCCGCGGACAGCGCAGCGGTGATCGCGTTGGCGCCAAGGGCCAGCGCGGCGGCATCCTGCGGCAGGTATTGCGTAAGGCTCATCCAACCACCTCGCGGGCCATTCGCTCCAGCCGCTCGGCCGTCACGCGGGCCACGGGCGTTTCATCGACCAGCGCGGCAGGGCCACAGGCGCACAGCCCGAGGCAATGGACCGGCTCCAGCGGCACGGCGCCATCGGCCGTGGTGCCAT
>NZ_DSDD01000048.1:0-6033 GCF_011048875.1 Rhodovulum sp. | reverse complement strand
GATCGCCAGATCGGCGTTGAAGGGCGCGGCCAGCGTCACCGGCCCTGCGACTGTCACGCGGCCCCGCCCGTCAAACGCCCCGGCAAGGTCGATCTGCGCCCGCCCGTCCGCAAGCGCGATCGAGCCGCCGATATCGGTCACGGCCAGACCCTGCGCGGGCAGCGCCAGCCGCGCGCCCTCGGTCACCGCGCGGCCCGATAGCGAGGACAGCGCCAGCGGCCCGCGCAGCGCAAGATCATAGCGCGCCTGCCCGTCCAGGCTGCTCGGCGCGATGAAGCCGTTGGCCAGCGCAAGCGGCGCCGTGCCCGATGCGGTCAGATCGGCCCGCGCACCGTCCAGCGCCAGCGACCCCGCCAGCCGCGCAGTCGTGCCCCCCGGCCCCGTCGCGTCAAGCGCAAGCCGGACATCGCCATTGTCGGGCTGCGCCCGGCCCGTGACCGTCAGCGGGCCGGGAAAGCCGGGGGCCAGCAGCGCAAGATCGGACAACCGCCCCGACAGGTTCAGCGCGCCGCCCCCGGCTTCGGTCGCGCTCAGGCGCAGGACCGGCGTGGACAGATCAAGCGCCTCGATCATCGGCGCCCCGTCGCGGCGCGCGCCGCGGGCCGATATCCGGCTTTCGCCGCCGATCAGCCGGTCGATCATGCCCAGCCCCAGCGCCAGCCCCTGCCCGCGCGCGTCAAGCTCGGCGCGCAGATCGCCGCGCAGCGCGCCCGCCCCGGTCAGCGTGGCGTCCAGTGCCCCGCGCAGCGGCCGCCCGGCAAGCCCCGAGAAGGGCGCAAGATCGCGCGCGACAAGCGTGACGCGCCCCTCGGCGGGCAGCGCCGGATCGTCGGGGCTGACCACGCCCGTGGCCGTCAGCCGCGCGCCCGCGCCGGTGGCCTCCAGCCGGTCGATGCGGATGCGGCCGCCCTCCTCCCAGCCAAGGCCCGCCTCGATGCTGCCCGGCCCCGACAGCCGTCCATCGACCCGCGCCAGATCACGGACCTCGCCCGACAGACGCAGACCCGCCGCGGCGGTGGACAACTCACCCTCGGCCGTCAGGCGCAGCGCGGACGTCTCGATGGCCATCGCGCGCAGCGCGGTCCCCGCAGGCCCCCGCGCGACCGCAAGCGACAGCCTGCCCACACCGGCCAGTAGCGGATCGAGTCGCGGCGTCCCGGTCACCAGATCGCGCGTGTCGGCGGCCAGCGTCAGGTCAAAAACCCCGTCAAGCAGGCCATAGCGCCCCTGAACCCGCGCCTCGGCCGCGCCGCCCAGCGCAGCACCTGCAAGCGGCGCGATCTGGGCAAGATCGTCCAGCGCCAGTTCGGCCCGTCCGTCCAGCGGCAGGCCCGCGCTCAGCGCACCAAGCGTGCCGCTTGCCGTGGCACGCAGCCCGCCCGCATCCAGCCGAAGGGCATCCAGCCGCAGATCCGCCCCCTCGGCATGGACGATCCGCGCGGTGCCGCGCAGCGCATCACCCAGCGCCCGGGCAAGGGCGGGATCGTCATGGGCAAGCCCGGTTGCAGAAAAGATCAGATCGGCGGTCAGGGCCGTGGGGCTGACGGGCCGGATCGTGCCGCTGCCCGCAATCGCGGCGCGGGCAAGCGCCAACCCCTCGCGTGTCAGGCCGTCCAGCACCGCCTCGGCCTGCCATTCCTCGCCACGCGCGGCATCGAAACGGGCGGTCAGCCGCGCGCCATTGACGCGGGTTTCCGGCCCCGCAAGCGGCAGCGCGACGGGGCCTGTCAGCGTGCCGTCCAGCGCCAGCCGCTCGGGCAGGCCCGAGGGAGCAAGCGTCAGGCTGCCGCCCAGCTTCAGCGCGCCGGTTTCCAGATCGAGGCGCGAGAGTTCGGTGCCGCCATCGGCCCGCCTTGTGCCCGCAAGCTGCACGCGCGCTCCATCTCCAAAGAAGGGACGGGCCTGATCGGCCACAAGCGGCGCGACATCGCCCGCGATGTCGAGCGCGAACCGCGCGGTGCCGGGGGTTTCCGCGGGCTCGTCCAGGGTAAAGCGGCCGGTCACGCGCTGCTCCCCGTCAGTCGCCAGCGCAAGATCGGCGGCGAAATCCATCAGCGGCCCAGCCCCCGCCAGCGTCAGCGCAACCGGCGGGCCGCCCGGCAACCCCAGAAGGCCCGAGACCAGCCCGCCCGCCCCCTCGGTCAGCGCGATGTCGAGCGCAAGGTCGCGGCTGTCGTTGGCATAGGAAGCCACCACCGCAAAGCGCCCCTCGGCATCGCTGCGCGTCGCGCTCAGATCGACCGCACCCGCCCCGCCCGCCAGCCGCAGCGCGGCCGTGATCGCAAGCTCGGCCGCCTGGCCCAGCACCGCCTCGCCCAGCGCCAGCCGGGGCGTCGCGACCTCGCCGATCTGGATCGCAACAGGCAGGTCCGGCAACTGGAAGGGCTGCGCCTCGGCATCCTCGACCCGGGCGCCCTGATCGCCCACGGGAAGCCGGGTCAACTCGATCTCCTCGGCGCGCAGGCGGTTCACCTCGACCCGGCCGCGCAGGAGCGCGGCGCGTGACCAGTCAAGCTCGGCCCCGCGGATCGTCAGCCAGACCCCTTCGGCATCGGCAATGGTCAGCGTATCAAGACGGGCCTGCGACGAGAGCGCGCCGCGAAAGCCGGTGATGTCGATCTCGCGCCCGGCCGAGGACAGCCGGTCGGCCAGGAACCGTTCCAGCAGGCTGCGGTCATCGTCTTGCGCGGCCAGCGGCTGGGCGGCGGCGATCATCACGACAAGGGCAAGCCGCACACGCATCAGAATGCCTGCCCGATGCCGATATAGATCTGCACGCCGTCCCCGGTATCCCCGCCCACGGGTGCGGCGATATCCACCCGGATCGGGCCGATGCCAGTGTCATAGCGCAGCCCCAGACCGGCGCCGGAATGCCAGTCGCCCTCGCCAAGCCACGACTCCGCGCTGACGAATCCCGCATCGGCAAAGGCCACCAGACCGATATTGCCGCGCACCCCCACCCGTGCCTCGGCCGACAGCCCGACGAAGGACCGCCCGCCGATCCGCTCGCCGCCGGGCAGATCGACGGCCAGCGACTGGTAGGGCTGGCCCCGCACCGTGCCGCCGCCGCCCGAGAAGAACAGCAGCGCAGGCGGCACGCCCTCGGCCCCCGCGCCGAGGATCGAGCCGAATTGCAGCCGCCCCGCCAGCACCACCCTGTCGCCCATGCCGCGATAGAGCCGCGAATCGGCCGTCAGCCGCGCGCCGCTTTCAGCCTCTCCCCCCAGCGCGAGTAGGGGCATCACGCCAAGGCTCAGATAAGTCCCGCCCGTGGGGTTCAGCAGGTCGTCACGGTCGTCCCTTGTGGCCGAGACCGGCAGCATCGCATGGGTCATGCTGCGGCTTCCCAGATCGTCGCGCACATCGGAATAGCTGAACAACAGGGCCGCCTCGCCCGCCAGCCGTTTCGACAGCGTGCGCGTCAACCCGGCACCGAACCGGGCGGTATTCTCACGGGAGTCGGGTTCGTCCAGACGCTCGATGGCGGCCAGCGCGAAAAGGCCGGTATCAGGGCCGATGAAGGCGGGCCGATCGAATCGCAGGGCCAACCGGTAATCCTCGCCGCCGCTTTCGGTCCCGCCGATCCCCGAGATCGCCGCATCGAAGCGCAGCCGCTCGGCCCCGCCCATCAGGTTGCGATGCAGCCAGAAGGCCGAAAGCGCGACGCCTTCGAGAGAGGACAACTCGGCGCCGAAACCCAGCCGACGTGGCTTGTCGTCGGTGACATTGAGCGTGATGTCCATGCGCCTGTCCGGGCCCAGCGCCTCAGCCTCGGCCAGGCTGATCGAGCGGAAGGCGCCTGTGCGGCGCAGCCGGTCGGCGCTGCGCTCCAGCGCCTCGGGATCGAAGCGTTTTCCAGTGGGTAGCCCGGCAATCGCCCGCAGCCGTTCCGGCCTTACCGCCGTGCGCCCGGCGATCACCAGATCGCCGAACTGCACCACCGGCCCGGGCACCAGCCCCAGCCGCGCATCAAGCGTGGCACCGGGATGATGCGCGGTGATGCGCTGTTCGCCCACGCGTGCCTTGGCATGGCCTGTCGCGCGCCAGCCCGTGACGCCCGCCGTTGCGGCATCGCGAATCGCGGTGCTGCGCGCGCGCTTTCCCGGGGCGAAGCCCTCGGGCAATTCGGTGCCCCGCGCCAGTGGGGCGATCTGCGCCGTGGAAAAGGCGAAGGGGCGACCGGTTTCGATGTCGATCTCGACGCGCGAGATCCTGTCGGGCAGCGACAGCGGCGAGATCTCGCTCGCCTCTCGCCCGTCGAGCCGAATGCGGATGATCGGTGCGTAATAGCCGCGCGCATAAAGCGCCCCGATCAGCCGGGCGTAATCGGCCCGGGCGGCGGCAAGGACGTCCTGCGCGCTGGCATCCGCCCCTTTGGCAGCCTCAAGGCAGAGCGCAGAAGCCCTGAGCGCGTCGCGCAACCCGTCCGATGCGCCGGGCGCGGACAGCCGCACCTCGGCCGCCAGCGCGGGCGGCGCGGCGAGCGCCAGCGCAAACAATGCTGCAAGCGCTGGGAATTTGTTCGATTCGGCCAAGTCGCGCCCCCTGTCGCGGCCCATACTGGTCCAAGCGGCGCAGGGAGTGAAGGCCGAAGCGCGGAAACGTGATGCCGCTCAGGTCGAGCGACGCTCGGCACCGAAAACCTTTTGCGCAACAAGCGGGTAGGCCACCACGACCGTCACGACAAGAAACAGCAATTCGGCCCCGTAGACGAAGAAATAGGGCGTTGCCGGGCCGAACAGCCCCGAGAAGGGCGCCAACAGGATCAGGTCACGCGCGATCCCGCCCAGCGCGATCGCCCCGCCTGCCGACGTGGCCTGCACTGCGCCCCAGGCGCCCAGCGCAAGGCCAACCTGCTCCTTCGGGGCGGCGCGCATGGTGGCGGTCAGGGTGCCGTGACTGAACAGCCCCGCCCCGAACCCGGCCAGCCCCGTGCCGATGATGAAGATGGCCGGGCTTTGCAGCGTCGCCGAGAAGGTGATCAGCGCAAAGGCCGGCACGCCCGCCAGCGCCCCCGCACCCGCCATCACCATCGGATCGGCGCCGCGGCTGAGCACGCGCGAGGCCAGCGCAAAGCCGATCAGCCCGCCCATCGCCAGCGTTGCGGTCAGCCGCGTGGTCGAGGCGACGGACATTCCCAGCACCTCGCCGCCGTAAGGCTCCAGCAGCACCTCGGCAAGACCGAAGCCCATCGTGCCAAGCCCGATGATCCACAGCAGCCGGCGTGGATTGGCGCCGCGCATGAACAGCCCCCAGGCATCCGAGAAACTGGGGTCGGGCTCGGGGTTCACACGCTGGCGATAGGCGCGCTCGCGGTCGCGCGCCTCCATCTTCCAGATGGCCAGCACATTGAAGACCAGCGTCATCACCGCCGCGCCCTGGATCACCTGGATCAGCTTGGGATGGCTGAAATCCTCCAGCACCCTGCCGAAGATAAGGGCGCTCGCGATCATGCCGACCAGCATCATCACATACATCAGCCCGACCACGTTGGGCTGATCCTCGCGGGGCGCCAGATCGGTGGCCAGCGCAAGCCCGACGGTCTGGACGATATGCACGCCCGCCCCCACCAGCAGGAAGGCAAGCGCCGCGCTGACAAGACCGACCCAAAGCGGCGCATCGGCCGCGAATTGCTGCTGCGACAGCACGATCAAGGCCAGCGGCATGATCGCGAAGCCGCCCCATGCCAGCAGCGTGCCCTTCCAGATATAAGGCACACGGCGCCATCCAAGGGCTGATTTGTGGGTGTCGGACTTGAACCCGATAAGCGCCCGGAACGGCGCGAACAACAGCGGCAGCGCGATCATCACGCCGACAATGGTGGCGGGCACCTCGAGTTCGACGATCATCACGCGGTTCAGCGTGCCGACCAGCAGCACCATGGCCATGCCGACCGAAACTTGGAACAGCGCAAGGCGCAACAGGCGCGACAGAGGAAGATCCTCGCTTGCCGCCTCGGCAAAGGGCATCACGCGCATGCCTGCGCTAGCGATGCCCTGGATCGCCATCCGGCTAAGTCGATTCATGCGGTCG
>NZ_DSDD01000481.1:0-6047 GCF_011048875.1 Rhodovulum sp. | reverse complement strand
GCGATCAAGGCGGCGGTGCCCGAGATCGCGGTGATGACCGATGTCGCGCTCGACCCCTACAATTCCAACGGCCATGACGGGATCGTGCGCGACGGGGTGATCGTCAACGACGAAACCATCGAGGCGCTGGTGAAGATGGCGCTTGCGCAGGCCGAGGCCGGGGCCGACATCCTGGGCCCGTCCGACATGATGGACGGCCGGATCGGCGCGATACGCCAGGCGCTGGAGGCGGCGGGCCATTGCGATGTCGCGATCATGTCCTATGCGGCGAAATATGCCTCTGCCTTCTACGGCCCGTTCCGCGATGCGGTCGGGGCCTCGGGCGCGCTGAAGGGCGACAAGAAGACCTACCAGATGGACCCGGCCAACAGCGACGAGGCGCTGCGCCTGATCGAGCGCGACCTGTCCGAAGGGGCCGACATGGTGATGGTGAAACCGGGCATGCCCTATCTCGACATCTGCTGCCGGGTAAAGAACGCCTTCGGCGCGCCGACCTATGCCTATCAGGTGTCGGGCGAATACGCGATGCTGATGGCCGCGGCGCAGAATGGCTGGCTCGACCGCCAGAAGGTGATGATGGAGAGCCTTCTGTCCTTCAAGCGCGCGGGCTGCGACGGGATCCTGACCTATTTCGCCCCCGAAGCGGCGCGGCTGCTGCGCGCGGGCTGACTGCGCACAGGCGGGGCCGCGCGCGGGGATTTGCCGCCTGTCACTCTGCAAGGGTGACAGGGCGCGGCAGGGCCTCTATAGTTTGTGTCAAAGGTCGGCAAGGCCACAACAAGAGGCACAGAGCGATGCAAGACAGCAAGAGCATGACCGGGCGTCTGTCGCGCCGCGGCTTCATCGGCGCGATGGGCGCGACGACGGCGCTGGCGGCCTGCGGCAATGGCGTGGGCAGCCAGGGGGGCGCGTCCCTCGACAACCGGGTGGACAGCACGCGGAACTTCCTGTTCAGCCGCTATCCCGGCACGCAGGAGCTTGAGGCCAAGTCGCATGGCGTGCTGTGGATGCCGCTGATCACCAAGGCGGGGCTGTGGGTGGGCGGGGCCTATGGCCGCGGCGCGCTGCGGATCAACAACGTCACGGTGGATTACTACTCGGCCACCAAGGCCAGTTTCGGCTTCCAGGTCGGCGCGCAGCAATATGCCCATGCGCTGTTCTTCATGACGCCCGACGCGTTGCGGATCTTCCGCTCGGGTCCGGGCTGGTCGGCGGGGGCGGATCTGGAATACGCCTTCCTCAACGACGCGGGCGCGGTCTCGGCCTCGACGCTGACCTCGCTCGACCCGGTGATCGCGCTGGTCTTCGGTCAGCAGGGCCTGATCGTGGGCGCCTCGCTCGAGGGCACGAAATACACCCGCATCATCCCCTGAACGCCGGGACAGATGACACCCGGCGTCAGGCATTCGCAGGGAAGTCCCGGCCACGCCCCTTTCCGGCGGGGTCCTTGCCCGTCTGGTGAAAGACCGCCTTTCGCCCGGGCCCGCCTCCCGTTGGTCAGGGTCCGGGCCGGTCGGAGGGAGGGTGCAGCCTGCCCGACCGCCAGCAACGATGCCCTCCCCCCCCGGCAATCCGGCACGCCGGTCCGCGGCAAGAGACCGCCGTATGGGCAAGGTCCGTGCGCTGCCATGCGACGCATGGGTCAGGGGCGGATGCCCGTTCTCAGCCTCCGGCAGAGCCGCTGTCGCGTTTCCAGACCGCCGCGGCGATCTCTTCGCGGCTCAGCCCCTTTTGCTCGAGCGACTTGATGTCCTTGAACATCTGTTCCGCCTCCAGGACGAGGGCGCAGTTCTCGCACAGGTCGCCCGATTTCGAGCCGAACAGCCCTAGAACCTTTCCACATTCTCGACAGGTCGCCATATGTTCCATACTCCAGGATCGCATTTCAGCCTAGCCGCGAATCCTTAACGAAATCCTTCCCCGCCCTGGATATCCCGCTCCCGGCCGGATACGAAGGCGACCAGCGCGCGGGTCGACCCGTCCAGTTCCTCCCCCGGGCATTCACCGCACAGAACCGGCGCCAGCGCGGTCGCCAGTTCCTTGCCAAGCTCGACCCCCCACTGGTCGAAGGAATTGATGCCAAGGATCACGCCCTCGACGAACACCCGATGCTCGTAAAGCGCCACGATCGCTCCCAGCACCTGCGGGGTCAGTTGCGGATAGATCAGCGTGCTCGAGGGCCGGTTGCCCGGAAAGACGCGATGGCGGGCCTGGCGGTCCAGTTCCGCGCCGGTGAACCCCGCCCGCGCCGCGATGGCGCGCGCCTCGTCAAGGCTGCGCCCGCGCATCAGCGCGGCGGATTGCGCCAGCGCATTGGCCAGCAGCAGGCGATGATGATGCGCCAGTTCGGGTTCGTGCCCGCGCGCGGCGACAAGAAACTCGCAGGGCACGACCTGCATGCCCTGATGCAGCAACTGGTAAAACGCGTGCTGGCCGTTGGTGCCGGGCTCGCCCCAGACCACGGGGCCGGTGGGGCGCGGGGGGCTTGTGCCCTCCATCGTCACCCTCTTGCCGTTCGATTCCATCTCCAGCTGTTGCAGATAGGCGGGCAGCCGCGCCAGGCGCTGGTCATAGGGCAGCACCGCGCGGGTGGGATGGCCCAGCACCTGCGCATGCCAGATCCCGACCAGCGCCAGCAGGACGGGCAGGTTCCCGCCCGGCGGCGCGCTGCGGAAATGGGCATCCATCGCCGCGCCGCCCGACAGGAAATCGTCGAAGCGATCAGGCCCGATGGCCAGCATCAGCGACAGCCCGATCGGCCCCCAGACCGAATAGCGCCCGCCCACCCAATCCTCGAAGCCGAAGACCCGCTCGGCCGGGATGCCGAATGCCGCCGTCCGCTCCTGAGCCGAGGACAGCGCGACGAATTGCGCGGCTGGATCGGCGACACGGGCGGCCATCCAGTCCCGCGCGGTTGCGGCATTGGTCATCGTCTCGATGGTCGTGAAGGTCTTGGAGGCGACGATCACCAGCGTCGTTTCGGGGTTCAGCCCCTTCAGCGTGTCGGCGACATGCGCACCGTCCACGTTCGAGACGAAATGACAGCGCGGCCCGTCATGGTAGGGCGCAAGCGCCTGCACCGCCATGGCCGGGCCCAGATCGGACCCGCCGATGCCGATATTGACCACATCCGTGATCGCGCCGCCCTGCCCCGCGAATAGCCCTCCCCGGACCATTTCGGCAAAGTCCCGCATCCGCGCCCGCGTCGCGCGCAGCTCCGGCATCACGTCGCGCCCGTCCACCAGGACCGACCCGCCGGGGCTGCGCAGCGCCGTGTGCAGCACCGCCCGGCCTTCGGTCTCGTTGATCCTGGCGCCGGTGAACATCGCCTCGCGGCGCGCGGCGACATCGGCCGCCTCGGCAAGGCCCAGCAGCAGGTTCAGCGTCTCGGCGTCGATATTCGTCTTGGAATAGTCGAACAGCATGTCGCCGAATCGCGCCGAGAACGCGGCGGCGCGGCCGGGATCGTCGAACAGCGCCGAAATCGGCCGGTCGGCCACCGCGCGCGCCCTGGCGTCGAGCGCCTTCCAGATCCTGTCCATGTCCATCCCCGATTATCCCGCCCAGTGGATCGTGGCCGATCCCAGCACCGCGCAGACCGGGGCCAGCAGCGGATCGTCGATCTCGACCGCCCGTTCCAGCGCCGCGCGCTTCTCCGCCCCCGTGATTAGGACATGCACGACCGTCGCGCCGCGCAGCGCCGGGCCGGTCAGGCTCACCCGCGGCTCGGGCTGGCCCGGGGGGGTGATCTGCATCACCGGCGGCGCATCCGGGCGAAGCGCGTCCTCAAGCTCGGGCGCGCCCGGAAACAGCGAGGCCACATGCATGTCCGCCCCCATTCCCAGCACGAGAATATCCAGCGGCAGCGCGCGCCGCACCCGCTCGGTCAGACCGGCCATGCCGTCGGCACCGGGGCGCAACCCGATCAGCCGCGCCTCGGCCGCCGCCCCGGTCAGCAGGCGGGCGCGGATCATCCCCTCGTTCGAGCGGGCGTCGTCAGGGGCCACCAGCCGTTCATCGGTCGGCAGCACCCGCACCCGGTTCCAGTCCAGCGAACTGGCGCAGAGCGCGTCGTAAAGCGGCCCCGGCGTGGTGCCGCCCGGCACCGCGATGCTGGCCTGCTCGGCATTGAACAGAACGGTGTTCAACTCCCCGGCCAGCGTGTTGGCCAGGTCGATCATCATCATCTCGGAATCGGGATAGGTCATCAGTTTCATGGACGAATCTCCCGCCAGCGCCGCCCGTCGCGATGCATCAGCATCAACGCATCCTCGGGCCCCGAACTGCCCGGATCATAGGGCTGGGGCCGGTCGCCGCGCGCCTGCCAGGCGGCGATGACGGGATCGGTCCAGGCCCATGCGGCCTCGACCTCGTCGCCGCGCATGAACAGCGTCTGGTTGCCGCGAATCACGTCCATGACCAGCCGCTCATAGGCACCCGCGATATCCTCCGCCCCCGGTCCCAGCGCCTGGGCAAAGGACATGTCCAGCGGCACCTCGATCAGCCGCATGCCGCCCGGCCCGGGCTCCTTGATCGTCACCTTCAGCTTGATCCCCTCGTTCGGTTGCAGCCGGATCACCAGCACGTTCGATTTCTGTCCCTCCTGCTCGCCGAAGATCGAATGCGGCGGATCCTTGAAGGTGATCGCGATTTCCGAGGTGCGCGCGCGCAGCCGCTTGCCGGTGCGCAGATAGAACGGCGTGCCCTTCCAGCGCCAGTTCGACACATGCGCCTTGAGCGCGATGAAGCTCTCGGTCCGGCTGTCCGCGGTCCCGGCATCCTCGGCATAGCCGGCATGGCCGTTGCCCGCGATATATTGCCCGCGCACGATATCGCCCGGCTCGACCGCGTCGAGCGCGCGGATCACCTTGAGCTTCTCGTCCCGGACCGCGTCCGGTTCAAAGGCATAGGGCGGCTCCATCGCGATCAGGCACAGAAGCTGCATCATGTGGTTCTGCACCATGTCGCGCATGGCCCCGGCCTTGTCATAATAGCCCCCCCGCCCGGCCACGCCCACGGTTTCGGCCACGGTGATCTGGATGTGATCGACATATTGCGCGTTCCACAAGGGCTCGAACAGCATGTTGCCAAACCGCACGGCCATCAGGTTCTGGACCGTCTCCTTGCCGAGGTAATGGTCGATCCGGTAGATCTGCTGCTCGTCGAAATGGGCGGCCAGCGCGGCGTTCAGCGCCCGCGCGCTGGCAAGATCGTGGCCGAAGGGCTTTTCCACGACGATCCGGCAACCCTCGCGGTTCATGCCGTGGCGACGCAGGCCGCGCGCCAGATCGCCGAACAACCCCGGCCCGACCGAGAAATAATAGGCCTGCACCGCGACCGGGCGGACCCTCGCGGCCAGTTCCGACCAGCCGTCCTCGGCCGTGGCATCCAGCCGGACATGGCGGAGCCGCGCAAGGAAACGGTCAAGCGCCGGGCCGTCGATCCGGTCGGCGGGCACATGTTCCAGGATCGCGCGCCGGACCTCGGCCCGCCAGACCTCGTCATCCATCACCGAGCGCGCGGCCCCGATGATCCGCGCCGCATCCGGCAATTGCCCCGCCAGATCACGCCGGTAGAGCGCCGGAAGGATCTTGCGGGTGGCAAGATCGCCGGTTGCGCCGAAGATCACGAGATCGAAGGGATCGACCGGGATCACGCGTGAGACCATCTGAACCCTCGCCGGATCGGTGGCGGGGAGCCGCCCCACCCTACCCTGCCTAGACGTCCATTCACGACAGATCCATAGCTTTCACGGAAAAGGTCGTAAAGCCGCCGCTTGGTCCGACCCTGCCCCGCATCGGCCTTCGCCCTCCCGATCACGCCGCCGATGCGTCTGCGGTCCGGAACGGTTTTCCTTGCGCGGCCTGTCGGCCTGCGGACCGGGAATCGTATTCCCACCGTTTCACCCGGTCCGAAAAGGTCGTTCCGGGGATGCGGGCCGACAGCCTTTCGCGGTGGGTGCCCAGGATCCGCTCCACCGAACCGTGGAGCAAGACGGCCGGGCGGCCGCGCCTGTTTTCGAGAAACGACGCTGCCCGAAAACAGGC
>NZ_DSDD01000404.1:0-6051 GCF_011048875.1 Rhodovulum sp. | reverse complement strand
GCACCCGGCCCAGTTCCTCGATGGTGAAGCCCAGCGCAGCCCCCTGCGCGGTCAGGTCGAGCAGCAATTCCTCCTTGTCATAGGCCATGCTGTCCTCGACCGCCGAAACCTCGCCATACTGGGCAAGGGCCGATTTCAGCGCCTCGGCCGCGGATTTGAGCGTGGCGGCATCGGCGCCGTAGAACTGCACGTCCAACGCATCGCCCCCGGGCCCCGACCGCCAGCCGCGGAAGCTGACAGTCTCGGCCATCGGGTGCTCGCGCACCTCGTCCTGAAGATCGGCAACGAACTGGAACGAGGAATAGGACCGCAGATCCGGGTCGATCAGCTCGATGGCGATCGAGCCCAAGAGGTCGGTATCCTTGACATCGGCCCCTGCCATCCCGCGCCCGGCATTGCCGCCGATCCCGGCGATGGCGTAATCGACCGGGTTGCGGCCATGCTCGGCCTCGTAGCGGGCCGCGACGGCCTGGGCGGCGCGCTGCATCTCGCGCATCATTTCCAGCGTGTCCTCGCGGCTGGCGCCGGGCAACATCGCGAAATTGCCGGTGACCGAACTTTGCTCGGGCGCGTTGAAGAACCGCCAGGACACATCGCCCCGGATCAGCAGCGCCACCTGGCTGGCCAGCAGCAGCACCGTCAGCGCCAGCACCGGGTAACGTGCCCGGATCACCAGGACCATGAAGGGCCGGAACAGCCGGTCGCGCACCCGGCGGAAACCGCGGTTGAAGGCGCGCGAGGGGGCGTCATACCAATGTTCCTTTGCCGTATGGGCCAGCGCATGCGCCATGTGATGCGGCAGGATCAGGAAACATTCCACCAGCGAGGCCACAAGCACCGCGATCACGGTAAAGGGGATGTCGGCGATCATGTGGCCGAAGCGCCCCCCGATCACCACCAGCGCGAGGAAGGCGATGATCGTGGTCAGCGTGGCCGAGAAAACCGGCGCGGCCATCCGCCGGGCAGCATTCTCGGCGGCCTCGATGGGCCCCTCACCCAGCCGGCGCGCGCGGAAATCGGCGTGTTCGCCGACCACGATGGCATCGTCCACCACGATGCCCAGCGTGATGATCAGCGCGAACAGCGAGATCATGTTGATGGTCAGCCCGAAGGCATACATCAGCGCGACCGTCGCCAGCATCGCCACCGGAATGCCGGCCGCCACCCAGAACGCGGTGCGCGCGTTCAGGAACAGGAAGAGCAGGACCAGAACCAGGCCAAGCCCCATCAGACCGTTGTTCAGCAGGATCTCGAGTCGGCCCGAAATGTATTCGGCGCGGGTGCGGATCAGCTCGACCGAGACGCCTTCGGGCAGGGTGGTGCGCAACTCTGCCGCCACGGCCTCGACCCGGCGCTGCAACTCGATCGCGTCGCCCCGGTCCGAGCGGTCCACCCGGATCGTGATGGCGGGTTGATCGCCCACGAAATAGGCTCGCTGGCGGTTGACGCCCTCGACCCGGACGGTGGCGACATCGCTTATGCGCAGCGTCGAGCCATCCGCGTTCGAACGCAGCACCAGCGCTCCGATCTGCTCGGCGCTGCGCTTTTCGGCACCGGTGCGCACCCGCGCGGTGCCGCCCGACACATCGCCCGCAGGCGCGGTCGCGGCCTCGGCGGCGATGACCTGGGCGATCTGGGCCATCGTGATGTCATGCCGGATCAGTTCCGCCGAAGGCACCTCGACCACGGTTTCGGGCGCAGCCAGCCCGCGCAGCGTGGTGCGCGTGACCCCGGCCGCGAACAGCCGGGCCACCAGTTCGTCGGCAAGCCGGCCCAACTGGTCCACCGGGACGGGTCCGGACAGGACGACATCGGTCACCTGATCGCGCCATGACCCGCGGCGCACCTCGGGCACCTCGGCCTCGGCGGGAAGCGTGCGCACGGAATCGACCGCTGTCTGCACATCGTCGGCGGCGCGCGACATGTCCCAGCCCGGTTCGAAATCCAGCGTGATGAAGGCCGAGCCTTCGGTCGCGCGCGACGAGCTTTTCTCGATCCCGTCAAGCGCGATCAGCACGGGCTCCAGCACCTGGACGATGCCGGTATCCACATCCTCGGCGCCCGCGCCTTCCCATTGCACGGTCACGGTGACGCTGTCGATCACCACATCGGGGAAGAACTGCGCCCGCATCCGCGGCGCCGCGGCCAGCCCCGCGACGATCAGCATGACAAGAAACAGGTTCGCGGCGGTACGGTGGCGGGTGAAATAGGACAGGACCCCGCCGACCGCGCTGGGAATCGGGCGCGTCATGGCCTAGCCCCCCATCCGGGATTCAAGCCGCTCGACCACCCGGACGGGCACAAGGTCCTGTTCAAGCTGCGCGCGCACCCGGGCCTTGGCCTCGTCGGGCATCATCGGGTTGGACTCGACAAAGGCGATCAGCGCGGCGCGGCGTTCGGCCGACAGCTCGACCGTTTCGGGGATGTCTCCGGCAGCCTCGGCACCGGGGCGCAGCGGCCGCACCCGGATCCCCGCGCTCAGAAGCGGCGTGCGCTCGGCCACGACCTCGCGCCCCGCAAGACCCGCGGCGCGCACGATCACGTCGTCCCCCTGACGGCGCAACAACTCGACCTGAACGGCCTCCAGCCGGTCATCCTCGCCCAGAGCCAGCACCTGCGACGCCGCATCCAGCGCGGTCGCAGGCAGGCGCGCGACGCGCTCAAGCGGCGGCTCCTGAAGATGCACGGTGACAAAATCGCCCGGCCGCAAGCCCGGCGCGTTGTCGAGCTGTGCAAACAGCAGCCGCCCGGCCTGACCCTGCGCAACCGCGCCGCTTTCGCGGATCAGCTGGCCCGCAACGGTCAGATCGGCGCCGAACACGTCCAGCACCGCGGTCACCGGGGCGGGGCGCAGCGCGCCCTTGTCGTCCAGCAGTCGGGGGTATTGCGCGGTCGAGACGCGGAACGCGACCTCGAGCGTGGAGGGGTCGATCAGTTGCGCTACCCGTTCGTTCGGCGCGACCAGCCCGCCCTCGACCAGCGACACCTCGGCCAGCGTTCCCGAGAAGGCCGCGTAAAGCTCGGTATCGGCCAGCGCGCGCTCGGCCTCCGCCAGCCGGATGCGCGCCCGGACCAGCGCGTTATGCGCGGTTTCCACCGCGGCCTCGGCCTGCGCCTCGGCCTGCCGACGCGCGACCACGGCCTGTGCGGCGGCAGAGGCGGCCAGCGCAGCATCCTCGACGGCGGCATCGGTGCCCACGCCACGGCTGCGCAGGTCCTGCTGGCGGGCCAGCGCCTGCGCGCGCAGCCGGGCCTGCTCCTCGGTCGCGGCCAGTTCCTCGCGCGCGAGGATCAGCTTGCGCTCGGCATCGCGCAGATCGGCCTCGGCAGCGGTCAGGTCGGACTGCGCCAAATCGCGCGCCCATTGGGTATTCGAGGGGTCCACCCGCAGGATCAGCTCGCCTGCCTTGACGCGGCCGCCTTCCTCGAACGCGGGATGAAGCTCCACTACCCGGCCGCCCGCCTCGGCGCGCAGATCAAGGGTGCGGCGCGCGCGCACCTCGCCAAAGGCGGTCAGCACCGGCGATATGGTCTCGGGCGTCACGGTCACGACATTCGCCGCGAAGACACGCTCGCGGGCGGGGCCCTGACCGGGCTGATCGGCAAGGCGGGCCTGAATGGCCGAACTGACCATGTGTCCGGCCCAGGCCAGCAGCCCGAAGGTCAGGGCGACAAGGAACAGCCCAACAAGGCTGCGGCGGAGAAATCTCATCTGCCAACGTCCTTTCCCGGCCGGTCAACCCGCGCCCGTGCCGCAGCAACAGCGCCTGCCGGACCCGGCACCCAACACATATGCGTTACGCGCGATGTATCTATTTCCGTCGCCGGTGTTCGTCGAGCCGGGGAAAAATCTGGACAAAATTGCAGGGCCGGTGGCGATAGTCGAACTGGTGGACAAGGATCTCGTCCCAGGCGTCCTTGCAGGCGCCGGGGCTGCCGGGCAGCGCGAACAGATAGGTGCCGTTCGCCACACCCCCGGTCGCGCGGCTTTGGACCGCCGAGGTGCCGACCTTCTGCATCGAAACGATGGTGAAGATCGTGGCGAATGCCTCGATCTCCTTTTCATAGACGTCGCGATGCGCCTCGACCGTGACATCACGGCCGGTCAGCCCCGTGCCGCCGGTGGAAATCACGACGTCCACGCCCGGATCGGTGCACCAGTCGCGCAGTTGCGCGGCGATCTGGTCGCGTTCATCGGGCAGGATCGCGCGGGCGGCAAGGACATGGCCCGCGGCCTCGATCCGATCGACCAGCGTCTGGCCCGAGCGGTCTTCGGCAAGGGTGCGGGTGTCGGACACGGTCAGCACGGCGATGCGCACGGGGATGAAATCTTTGGTCTCTGTGCCGTGGCTCATGGCCGGGCTCCGATCTCGAACCAGTTGACCCCGGGGCCAAGGTTGACCACGCGCGTCGCGCCGATCATGCCCTCGCGCCCCCAGCAATCGTGGATATGCCCGCAGACCGCAAGCTGTGGCTGCACCCGGGCGATGGCATCGCGGATCGCGGTCGAGCCGACCGAGAACCATCCCCCTGTGACATCGGCGATACCCTTGGGCGGCGAGTGGAACACCATCACATCCGCGGCCTCGCACGGGGCCAGAAGCCCTGCCGCCGCCTCCTCGGTCAGGTCGCAGGACCAGTCGCCGAAGGGCGTGACCGGCACGCCATAGCCCAGCCCGAACAGCCTCAGCCCGCCGACCTCGACCCCCTCGCCATGCAGCACATGCGCCCCGGCAGGCGCTGCCGCATGCAGTTCGTCCGCACTTTCGCAATTCCCGGGCACCATGACAAAGGGCACGGCGATCCCCTCGATCATTGCCATGGCCTGATCCAGACCTTCGCGGCGGTTGCAGAAATCGCCCGCGCCGATCACCAGGTCAGCCCCGGACGAGGCGGCGACCAGCGCGGCAGCTGCGTCCTCCGAGATATGGAGGTCGGAAAAGGCCAGTATCTTCATGCGGTCTCCCTCAGACGGGCCTGAAGCATCAGAAGGTCGTGCCAGGCTTCGCGTTTCGCAATCGGATTGCGCAGCAGATAGGCCGGGTGGAACATCGGCAGCACCGGCCGGCCAAGCGCCTGCGCCCAATGCCCGCGCAACCGGGTGATGCCCTTGCGGCCCAGCAGAGCGCCGCAGGAATGGTTGCCCATCAGCACCAGAACCTGCGGGTCGATCAGCGCCACATGGCGTTCCAGGAAGGGCAGCATCATCGCCACCTCCTGCGGCTCGGGGTCGCGGTTCTGCGGCGGGCGCCAGGGCAGGACATTCGTGATGTAAAGCGCGCGGGCGGGCTCGGCAGCGGCGCGGTCAAGGCCGATGCAGGCGAACATCCGGTCCAGAAATATCCCGGCCGCGCCGACAAAGGGCTTGCCCTGGATATCCTCGTCCCGGCCCGGCGCCTCGCCGATGACCATGACGCGGGCGGCCGGGTTGCCGTCGGAAAAGACCAGCGATTTCGCGCCCTTCTTCAACTCGCAATGCTCATAGGCGGCAAGGGCCGCGCGCAGCCCGTCACGGTCCGCGGCACCGGCGGCCGCCGCGCGGGCAACAAGGACCGGATCGGCCTCGGGCGCGGGCGCAACCGGCATGGCGGGCCTGGGGGTCTGCAGCGCAACGGCCACGGGCACGACGGGCGCGGCCTCGTAGCGGTTGACCGGCGTCTCGCCGATCGCCTCGGTCGCGCCCAGTTCGATCTGCCATTCCAGCAGCGCCAGCGCGGTGTGGGGGTCGATCCCGGAATCCATAGCGCAATGCTAGGGCGCGACCGGGGCGGCGGCAATGGCCATCGCGTCCCTTGCCGGGGACAGGCGCGCTTTCTATAAGCGGGGCGATCAGGTCGGGGGCCCCATGACGTTCCGTTTCCGCCACCTTCTGGGCATCGAGCCGCTGGAGGCAGACGATATCCGCACCATCCTGGATCTTGCCGATCGATATGTCGATCTCAGCCGGGGCGCGTCGAAACATTCCGACGTGCTGGCCGGGCTGACCCAGATCAACATGTTCTTCGAGGCATCGACCCGGACCCAGGCCAGTTTCGAGATCGCGGGCAAGCG
>NZ_DSDD01000250.1:0-6060 GCF_011048875.1 Rhodovulum sp. | reverse complement strand
GGGGCTGGCCAGCCCCATCCAGTTGCGCGTGCCGGGCCGCGTGACCCCCTCTGCTCCCCAGTAAAGCCGCTGTTCGTTGCCGGGCGACAGCGACAGCCCGACCGTGTAGAAGGCCATGTCGAAATCATAGGCGTCGGTTCGTTCGGTATATTGCGCGTTGTCGACCGTGCTGATGCGCACCGCGATGCCCAGCCGCTTCAGCCCCTCGGCGAAGATGTCGACGATCTTCTGGCTCTCGGCCGCGCCCTGGCGCAAGAGGATCTCGAAGGTGAAGGGCCGGCCATTGGCATCGCGCAGCACCCCGTCATCGCCCACGTGCCAGCCGGCGTCTTCCAGCCGGGCAAAGGCCATGCGCAGGTTCTGCCGGTTCGAGGGCCGCCCGTCCGAGACGGGCAGCGCATAGCCCTCCAGCGCGCCGGGCAGCAGCTCGTCGGCAAAGGGTGCCAGCAGCGCGCGCACGCGACCCTCGGCGGGACCCGGTCCCATGCCAAGTTCGGAATTCGAGAAATAGGACGCAATCCGCGGCTGTGTGCCGCCGGTCAGCACGCCATTGATGAACTCGAAATCGAAGGCATGCAGCATCGCATCGCGCACCCGCCAGTCGGCAAAGACCGGACGGCGGCCATTCATCACCAGCCCGCTGATGCCGGTGGGGCGGGCATGCGGGATCTCGGATTTCACGATCCGCCCCGTGGCGATGGCGGGGAAGTCATAGGCGCTTTGCCAGCGCGCCGCGCTCGATTCGCGATAGATGTCGACCGCGCCGCCGCGGAACGCCTCGAACAGAACGCCCGCATCGGCGTAGAACTCGATGCGGATCTCGTCGAGATTGTGCTGGCCCCGGTTCAGCGCCAGATCGCGCCCCCACCAGTCGGGATTCCGGCGCAACAGCACGAAGCGGCCCGGCTCGAACCCGGCGATGACATAGGGGCCGGACCCGATCGGCGCCTCGAGCCCGCTTTGCGCGAAATCGCGCCCCTCCCATTGCGCCTTTTTCAGCACCGGGCGCAGGCCCAGGATCAGCGGCAATTCGCGGTCGGCGGTGGTGAAGGTGAAGCGCAGGCTGCGCGGCCCCGTCGCCTCGGCCGTTGCGACCTTTTCCCAGGCGCTGCGGTAGCGCGGGTGGCCCTGTTCGCCCAGCGCCCTGAACGACCACAGCACATCCTCGACCGTGACCGGGCTGCCATCCGAGAAGCGTGCGCCCTCGCGCAGGGTGAATTCGACCCAGTCACGATCCGGGCCGGTCTCGACCGATTCGGCCAGAAGCCCGTAAAGCGTGAAGGGTTCGTCCCAGGACCGGCCCATCAGCGTCTCGTAGCCGAGGCTGCGCAGCGCCCAGGGGGCTTTGCCCTTCAGGATGAACGGATTGAGGCTGTCAAAGCCGCCCAACTCGCCCATCACGATGCGCCCGCCCCGGGGCGCATCCGGGTTCACATAGGGCAGCGACACAAAATCCGGTGGCAGCGCAGGCTGGCCATACATAGCGATGCCATGGGCGGGTTCGGCCTGCCCGAATCCGGCTGCGCCAAGCAGCACCGCCGCAGCCACCGCGAGCGGCGCGCGGAGGGGATTGTTCTGTCTCATCTCGGCAACATTCCTGCCCGATGCCTTGTATTCTTGGGGAGTCAGCTTAGGGATGAGCACCCGATTTTTCAAACTTTTGGCTTGGCCACCGGCGGGGGATTGCGTATACAGAGGTTACTGCTCGATAGGTTTCTTGCCTGTATGAAACCTGCCTCAACAACTTGACGCTCGCCTTGTGCGGGCGTCTTTTTTTCGTGGTCGCGCCCGTCTGCGGCGCTTTCGCCGCGCCGCGGCGGAATGTAGACTCCTTCGCAACCGTTTCGGGACATTGCGAGGGACCCAAATGACGCTTTCCGGAAAGACCGCCATCGTGACCGGCTCCAATTCGGGGATCGGACTTGGCATCGCGCAGGAACTGGCCCGGGCCGGGGCGGATGTGGTGCTGAACTCGTTCACCGACCGCGCCGAGGATCACGCGCTGGCCAGCGACATGGCGCAGGAGCATGGGGTCCGGGTGCGCTACATCAAGGCTGATCTGTCCAGCGCCGACGCCTGCCGCGGTCTGATCGCCGAGGCAGGGGCCTGCGATATCCTGGTGAACAATGCCGGGATCCAGCATGTCGCGCCGGTGGATCAGTTCCCGGTCGAGAAATGGGACGCGATCATCGCGATCAACCTGTCCTCCGCGTTCCACACCACGGCGGCCGCGCTGCCGATGATGCGCGCGGCGGGCTGGGGGCGGATCGTCAACATCGCCTCGGCGCATGGGCTGACGGCCAGCTCCTACAAATCCGCCTATGTCGCGGCCAAGCATGGGGTGGTCGGGCTGACCAAGACCGTCGCGCTGGAAACCGCCGAGGAAGCGATCACCTGCAACGCGATCTGCCCGGGTTATGTGCTGACCCCTCTGGTCGAGGCGCAGATCCCCGACCAGATGAAGGCGCATGGCATGGACCGTGACCGCGTTATCCGTGAGGTGATGCTGGCGCGCCAGCCCTCCAGGCAGTTTGCCACGGTCGAGCAGCTCGGGGGGACGACGGTCTTCCTGTGTTCGGACGCGGCGGCGCAGATCACCGGCACGACGATCAGCGTCGATGGCGGCTGGACCGCGCTGTGAACGGATGCACGGGCCAGCGGCCATGACGCCCCAGCGCATCAATCCGGCCTTGCAGGGCGGGGGCGCGCATGGTGCCTTTACCTGGGGCGTGCTGGACCGGCTGCTGGACGAACCGGGGATCGGGATCGCGGCGATCTCGGGCAGTTCGGCGGGCGCGCTGAACGGGGCCGCGCTGAAGGCCGGCCTGGTGGCGGGCGGGCCGCGGGCGGCGCGCGAGAATCTCGACTGGCTCTGGACGCAGGATGGCCAGCCGCATGGTCGGCCCCTGTGCCTATGGTCCGTTCTACCGCAACCCGCTGCGCCGGATCGTCGAGCGATTCGACTTCGATCGCGTCTGCGCCGCCCGGCCGCCCGTCTTCTTCGTCGGGGCGACCAATGTGCGCACCGGCAAGATCCGGGTCTTCGAGGGCCGCGCGATCACCACCGACGCGATCCTCGCCTCGGCCTGCCTGCCCACGCTGTTCCAGGCGGTCGGGTGACCGACTCCGAGACGGGCGAGACGGATGCCTGTTGGGATGGCGGCCATACCGGCAATCCGGCGCTGTTTCCCTTTCTCGCGCCCGATCTGCCCGGCGATGTCGTCGTGGTCTCGATCAACCCGCTGGAACGCGCCAGGGTGCCGGTCACGGGGCAGCAGATACAGAACCGGATCAACGAGATCAGCTTCAACGCCTCGCTTCTGGGCGAGTTGCGCGCGATCCAGCAGGTGCGTGACCTGATCGACCAGGGGCGGCTGGAACGCGGCACGATGAAGGAGATCCGCGTCCACATGGTGTCCGACGACGCGCTGATGCGGCAGTTGAACGTAGCGACCAAGCTGATGCCAGCACCGCCCAGACCGATCCGCCACGGCCCGCGGCCGCCAGCGCATGCCCGCCGCGGATCGCCGCACGCAGCCGAAGCGCGCCATAGGCCACCAGGAAGGCCGCCCCGCCCAGCGTCATCGCCACCGGCAGCCAGGGCGCGGCGGCCGACATCCTGCCGAACCCCGCCACCCCCGCCGCGATCAGCACGGCATCCGAGGCCGCGCAGAACAGGCAGAGCGCGAAGACATGGCTCCGCATCAACCCTTGGCGCAGCACGAAGGCATTCTGTGCCCCGATCGCGAGGATCAGCGACAGCGAGGTGGCGAAACCGGTCAGCGCGGCGCCGCTCACGCGGGGTCACGCGCCGATCTTCTGGCGCCGCGCGATTTCCTGCAGCGGTTCGGGAACGGGCAGGGGGCGTTCCTCGGGCGAGACGAGCCCGGCCGAGATGATGAGCTTGGCGGCGTCTTCCACGGACATGTCCAGTTCGATCGCATCGCTTTGCGGCACGAACAGCAGAAAGCCCGAGGTCGGGTTCGGCGTGGTGGGCAGGAACACGGCCAGCATCTGCTCGTCCCGCGGGATACGCCGGTTGATCTCGCCCCGCGCGCGCGTCGATACGAAGGCCACCGCCCACAGGCCCCTGCGCGGGTATTCGATCAGAACCGCCCGGTCGAAATTGGACTCGGACCGGGCAAAGACCGTCTCGGCGATCTGCTTGAGCCCGTTATAGATCGAGCGGACGATCGGCATCCGGCCCACCAGCCGCTCGCCCCAGCCGATGAAGGACCGCCCGATCAGACCCTTGGCGGTCCAGCCGACAAAAAGGGTGAACAGAAGAAAGAAGATGACCCCGAGGCCGCGTATGTCGATGCCGATATACTGTTCGGGCTTGAACTGGTTCGGCACCAGCGGCAGCACGACCCCGTCGATCCAGCCCGTGACCGTCCAGATCAGCCAGACGGTCAGGCCGACCGGGGCGATCACCACCAGACCGGCGAGAAAGTTGTTCCTGAGCCGCGCGAAGAGTGACCGCCAGATATGGCGGCCATGTTCGTCCTGCGGATCCGTCTGGTGCTGGTCGTCTTTCTCGAACATGGCTGGCGCCCCCGCTGATGCCCATAGCTAGGCGCGGGCCGGTCGCTGTGCAATAGCCGGGGCGGCCGCCTGTCACGTTCAGGCGCCGGTCGCGCCCTTCCGGCACTTTGCGGGGCAGGGTGCTGCCCGGATCGGCGGCGCGAGGTCAGGCCAGGGCGCGGGCGATGGCGGCGGCCAGCCGGGCATTGTTGCGCACCAGCGCGACATTCGCGTCAAGCGAGCGGCCCCCGGTCAACTCCACGATCCGGGCGAGCAATGCGGGCGTCACTGCCTTGGCCGAGACCTTTGCGGTGTCGGCCAGGGCGCGCTCGATCACGGGGGAAATCTCGTCCAGCGGGATCTCGTCGGCCTCGGGGATCGGGTTGGCGACAAGCTGCCCGCCGGGCAGGCCCAGCCGCGCGCGCATCCGGTGGGCGGCGGCGATCTCGGCCGGGCTGTCCATCCGCAGCGGCGCCCGCAGGCCGGAACTGCGCGACCAGAAGGCCGGGAAGTCGTCGCTGCGATAGCCGATCACCGGCACGCCCAGTGTTTCCAGCACCTCAAGCGTCTTGGGCAGATCAAGGATCGCCTTCGCCCCGGCGGCGACGACCGTGACGGGCGTCAGGGCCAGTTCGCGAAGGTCGGCCGAGATGTCGAAACTGGTCTCGGCGCCGCGATGCACCCCGCCGATCCCGCCCGTGGCGAAGACCGCGATCCCGGCCAGATGGGCGCAGATCATGGTTGCCGCAACTGTCGTGGCCCCGGTCTGCCCCCGGGCCAGCGCCACGGCCAGATCGGCACGGCTGAGCTTGGCCACCTGCCCGGCGCGGGCCAGCCCGGCCAGCTCGTCCGGGGCCAGCCCCACCCGGATCGCGCCGCCCATCACGGCGATGGTGGCAGGCACGGCGCCGCCTGCGCGCAGTTCGTCCTCGACCGCGCGCGCGGTTTCGAGGTTGCGGGGCCAGGGCATGCCATGGGTGACGATGGTGCTTTCCAGCGCGACGACGGGCGCACCCGCCGCCTGCGCGGCGGCAACCTCGGGCGAAAAGACGAGCGCCGGCGCGGTCATCCGGACACAGGGTCTGGCGCCACCGCGTCCCGCGAGCGGGTCGGACATGGCATCATCGCGACACTCTGGAACAGCCGCTGCGGCGAGACTAGTCCGCAGCCGAGGCTTGCATGCCCGGACGAAACGCGTTATGCGCGCGCCACTTCACAGGCGGGGTTGGGCCCTTGCGGGGAGACATCCCGCTTGCGGTCCGCCGGTTGGGCATATGCCCTTGATGCCCCGCCCAGGCGCAAACCGGAAAGGAACACGACATGGCGCTTCCCGATTTTTCGATGCGTCAGCTTCTCGAAGCTGGCGTTCATTTCGGCCACCAGACCCAGCGGTGGGATCCGCGCATGGCCGAGTATATCTATGGCGACCGCAACGGCATCCACATCATCGACCTGACGCAGACCGTCCCGATGCTGGACGCCGCGCTGAACGTCATCCGCGAGACCGTTGCCAAGGGCGGCCGCATTCTCTTCGTC
>NZ_DSDD01000149.1:0-6063 GCF_011048875.1 Rhodovulum sp. | reverse complement strand
GCGCAGGCGGCAGCCCCCATTGCGCGGCGAGCGCGGCGTTCAGCCGTTCCAGATCGCCCGAGGGCGCGTGCAGATCGGGCGCGGCCATCTCGACCAGAAAGAGTCGCGTGCCCGGGTCCATCTCGACCGCGCGCGCCCAGGCGACCTTGTGCACGACCTGGCGGTGAAGCTGGCTTTCGGGCGGCACGTCGATCACGACATCGCCCATGATCCGCGCCTGGCACCCCAGCCGCCGCCCCGGTTTCAGCCCGCGCTTTTCGTCATGGCGCGTCTCGACCGCGTTGATCGGCGACAGCGCGTCCTCTGCGACGGTGACGCCGTGCTTGGGAAAGGTGCCGTAAAGAGGGGCACATTGGCATTTCGAGCAGATGCCGCGCCCGCCGCAGACCGAGTCCAGGTCGACGCCCAGGGTCCGGGCGGCCTCCAGCACGGTGGTTCCGGCGGGCACGCGGCCGCGCTTGCCCGAGGGGGTGAAGATCGCCAGCGGTTCGCGGTCGTCCATTCGCCCCCCTTGCGTTTGCCTATCCGCCGACGCGCTGGAACGCGCCACGCACATCGTCGGACCCGGCGCCGGTCCAGCCCGCGATGACGCGCGTCAGGTGATTGGTGATGCGCACCTTCTGGATCTGGCCCTGGCTTTCGGCCTGAAGCGCCTGTTGACCGGTATGGGCCACCAGATCGGCCCGGATCGGTTCGGGTCCGGCGAGAACCTGCCCGGTCCGGGCATCGCTGACCTGCGCGACGAACGAGATTTTGTGCACCCCCGAGCGCTGCAGCCGTTGCCGGGCCATGTCGGAAAGGGCATGGAACTGGCTGACATTGATCGTCAGCCGCACCGTGCGCGGTCCGCTCAGGCCCGAGGTGGCGCGCCGGGCGGCGGTCTCGAAGATTGCGGCGACCTGCGCGCGGCGGTTGCCCGGGGGGCGCCGCGCCAGACGATATCGGCCTCGGGCTGGTAGACACTGGCCTCGGATACCGTCAGGCTGTCGGGCAGGCGGATATCGAATTGCGTCACCCGCCAGCCGCGCGAAACAGCGGGCGAGATTGCGTCGCTGTAATCGGTCGTCCATGTCCCGGCACAGCCGGACAGAATGCCGGTCAGCCCCCCCCCGTGAAAACCCGTCTGGTGAAGATCATCGTCGTCATTCCTTCGATTACCTTCGGGCGCAGCCCCGGTGGGGTGCGCTTCTGCCGCTACGCTATAGCCCGCGAAAGACGAAGGCGGGCTTAACGGGGCAGGGCAGGGCCGTTCAGCCCGACCGCCTGCGCCGCCCGCCGCGGCCTGCGCCCGCCTCGGCTGCGGCCAGCATGGCGGGATCGCCCTCTTGCGGGGTCGGACCCGCGCGCCACCTTCATGGCGCAGCGGTCGATGGCCTGTTCGAAGCGAGGGGTCAGAACGCGCTTTTTGGCCCTGCGCCCCTTGCCCACGATCACCTGGGCCGGGATGTCGCGCCAGTAGAGGATGGTCAGTTCCGGCATCCGATTCCCTTTCCTGCCTGCTCCGCTTGTAATCCGCCAAATTGCCGCTGCGGGGCCGGATTTCGACATGATGGACCCGGCTTGCGACCTGCGCGGGTGTCATGCGCGGCGCGCGCGTCAGGTGATGACTGCGAAACAATCGGGCGGCTGGTCGGGAATGATTGCCGACAGAGGCGCGAATTAACCGCCTTGCGCGGAAATCTTGGCCATTCAGAGGCAATTGCGGCACATCGGGGGCATCGCGGTGCCCGTGGGGGTGCGCCGCGTGAACCGCCTCACCGGTGGGGGCGAGGCGGTTCCCGGGAGTGGCCGGTCTTGCATTCGGGGATGCGAGACCGGCCCAGGCGGGCGGGTCCGGTGGGTTGGGGTCCGGATGGTGAGGCCAGGCATGGTGCGGGCCGGGAGGTTGGACGTATGCGCAAGCGAACAAGCGCCGTGGCGGCTGCGGCTTTGCTGTGGCTGGTGGCGGGCACAAGCCTGTCCACGCCGTGGTCTCGGGGCAACGCGGCGATGTCCGGATCCGGGGCGGCCCCCATGCCGGTAGCCACGTCCGAAATGCCCGGGCACGAGGCGGCTCGGGTGCCGGGATTTCTTTACGCAACGGTCTTTGCGGCGGCGCAGCGTCTCTGCCTGCGCCCCGAGGGTGGCCTTTGCCTGCCCGCCTCCGGCGGGCAATGCTTCGCGGCGTCCCGCGAAGCCGTTAGTGCGGCAGGCGGCGCAAGCTGTCCGCAGGGAACGGAAGGCGCCGTCGGAGAGCGGCAGGTCGAGCACGCTCAGGCGCTGGTCCCGGACGCGGGAACGGTATGGCCGGGTGATCCGCTTGTGGGCGGGCGCGGTCTGCCGGACTGGATCATTGTTGCGGCGGGGGGCGGATCCCGGCCATGGGCGGGCATGCCCTCAGTCGCTGCGCGGGAGCCGCGGGAATGGAGCCGTCCGGCGATGCCGATCTTGATGCCCGGGACAACGCCCGGACCGGATCTGAAACCAGGGGTGCAGGAACCGGTTGAAACCGGGGCGCCGTCCGCGGTGCCGCTTCCGCCGGGCCTTCCGCTGCTGCTGGCTGGGGTGGCCATGCTCGGACTGACGCGCCGCGCGCGTCCCCCAGTACGGGGCAGATCGCCCGGTTGAAACCGTTGCAAGCTCGCCGCGCCCGGGCTAGCTTGGGACCAACTCGATCTGGAGGGCGATCCGATGACGCCCAGGCGTCCGAACGGTGCGGGCGCGTTCCCCAAGGCTGTGGCGACCCCCGCGCCTGCTCAGCCGGATCCGGCTTCGCTTTATGCGGCGCTGGATCTCGGTACAAACAGTTGCCGCATGCTGATTGCCCAGCCCAAGGGCAGCCAGTTTCATGTGGTCGACAGCTTCTCGAAATCGGTCCAGCTGGGCGCCGGTCTGGAATCGTGTGGCCGACTGAGTCGATCCTCGATGGCGCGCACGGTGCAAGCGCTGCGTATCTGCAAGGGCAAGCTGGAAAAACACCAGGTGGCACGCATGCGGCTGGTCGCGACAGAGGCCTGCCGACGGGCGACGAACGCGTGCGAATTCATCAGCTTCGTGCGCCACGAGACCGGGCTTGAGCTAGAGATCATCGAGCCAGAGGAAGAGGCGCGTCTTGCCGTCGTTTCCTGCGCGCCCCTCGTCTCGACCAGAACCGAACAATTGCTCGTTGTCGATATCGGTGGCGGCTCCACCGAACTGGTGTGGATCGACCTGTCGGCGGTGCCGCGGCATGACCGGCCGCGCGCGATCATGCGGCTGCATGGCGGGTTTCACGCCCCCGACAACCCGTTCCCGGCCGCGCGCGTGGTCGACTGGATCTCGGTGCCGCTTGGGGTGGCGACGCTGAAGGAACAGTTCGACGATGTCGGGGACGACCACGCGCGTTTCGCGCTGATGAGCTGGTTCTTCGAGGAGAACCTGGCCGATTTCTCGCCCTATGCCGCCGAGCAGGCGAAGGAGGGGTTCCAGATCATCGGCACCTCCGGCACCGTGACGACCGTGGCCGCCAGCCATCTGGGGCTGAAGCGTTATGACCGGACCAAGGTCGATGGTTTGCGCATGACCTCCGCGCAGATCGACCAGGTGATCCGCACCTATCTCTATCTCGGGCCGGAGGGTCGGCGGACGGATCCGCGGATCGGGCGCGACCGGCATGCGCTGATCATGTCGGGGGCGGCGATCCTGCAGGCCTTGATGCGGCTCTGGCCGACCGACCGGCTGTCGGTCGCGGACCGGGGCTTGCGCGAGGGGCTCTTGTACGCGCAGATGTCGGCCGATGGCGTGCTGGAGGACGGCCCGTTCTGAGGCGCGCGACCCGGACCGGGGCGTCGGGCGGCCAGTGGCGGCATCGGGTATTTTTGCCAAGAAGAAGACAGGGGGCGCGCGGGCGGCCGGGATGACGGAAAAGCGGGGATCGAGCGGGCGCGGGCAGCGCGATTTGAAGGTGCGGGTGAAGTCGGCCAAGGGGCGACGGCTGTCCTCGACGCGCTGGCTGGAGCGACAGTTGAACGACCCTTATGTCAAGCGCGCCAAGGCCGAGGGCTATCGCGGGCGCGCGGCGTTCAAGATCCTCGAACTGGATGACCGCTTCCGCTTCCTTGTGCCGGGGGCGCGGGTGGTCGATCTGGGCTGCGCGCCGGGCGGCTGGTGCCAGGTGGCGGTCAAGCGGGTGAACGCGCTGGGCGAGCAATCCGGCAAACCGGTGGGCCGCGTGCTGGGGATCGACCTGCAGGAGGTGGAGCCGATGCCGGGGGCCGAGATCCACCAACTGGATTTTCTGGAGGATGGGGCCGACGACAAGTTGAAGGGCTGGCTGGGCGGCAAGGCCGACGTGGTGATGAGCGACATGGCGGCGGCGAGTTCCGGGCACAAGCAGACGGATCACCTGCGGATCGTCGCGCTGTGCGAGGCGGCGGCACAACTGGCCTTCGACGTTCTGGAAGAGGGCGGCAGCTTTGTCGCCAAGGTTCTGGCCGGCGGCGCCGAGGGAGAGTTACAGAAAATCCTCAAGCAGCGATTCGAGAAGGTCGCCAACGTCAAGCCGCCGGCCAGCCGGTCGGACAGTTCCGAGAAATTCGTGGTGGCGACCGGGTTCCGCGGGTAGGGCGTCCGACCGTCAGGTGAACTTTCGGAAGAAGCCCGTGCGGTTGAACATCTCGTCCAGTGTCTCCATCCGGGCGCGGGTGTCGGGCCAGCGCCGTTCCTGCACCGCCGCGATCACGGTTTCCACCAGCAGAAGCGTCGTGACCGAGAAATCCCACGCCGATGGCACCACCGTCCGGCTGACCAGCACCGCGCGCGCCAGCCGCTGCACGGGCGAGCGCCACTGGTCGGTGAAGAGCACGATTTCGGCGCCGCGCTCGGCGGCCATCTCGGCCAGCCTCAGCGTCGCATTCTCGTAGCGGCGGACATCGAAGATCACCAGAACGTCGCCCGGCGCGAGGTCGAGCAGGGAATGGGCCCAGGCGTTCTGTTCCCCCTGGAAGGGCACGACGCCGGGGCGGACCATCTGAAGGTGCAGCGCGAGGTATTCGGCCAGCGTGCGGGTGATCCGCCCGCCGACGACATGGACGCGGCGCGCGGGGTCGGCGATCAGGTCGCAGACCGCGTCGAATTGGCCGGGGTCAACATGGCCCAGGCTGTGGCGGATATTTCCGATCACGGCCTCGGTGAAGCGGTTCAGGATATGCGCGCCGGGCGCGCCCTCGGCCCAGGTCTCGCGCCGGGTGATGGGACCCGAGATCCTGGCCGCGAGCTCGGCGCGCAGCGCGGCCTGGAACTCGGCATAGCCCTTGAACCCCAGTTTCTGCACCATGCGCGCCACGGTCGGCGTCGAGACCTCGGCCGCCTGGGCGACCTGGGTGATCGAGCCAAGCCCCGAAACCGGGTAGGCCTCGAGGATCAAATCCGCAAGCTGCCGCTCGGCGCGGGTCAGATCGTCGAGCCGGGCGTGCAGCCGTTCGGCGATGGTCTGCTGGGGATCGGACATCGAGCCTGGCCTCCATCTGCACAATATAGCGTCAGGTGGATCGCTTCTGAAGAGAAAGTGGCAGGAAAGGAATTGACAGCTTCGGGGGTGGTGAAGAAACCTGTTCACATGCGACAGGGAGTCAGCATGATCGAGGCAAGGGAAGGGGCGCCGGACTACCGGCCGCAGGTCGGGAACGCGGCCGGAAATGCGCCCGTGGTGCTTGTCTGCGAGCACGCCTCGAACGCGATCCCGGCGCGGTTCGGCGGGCTGGGGCTTGCCCCGGGTGACGAGTGGAGCCACGCAGCCTCGGATCCGGGCGCGCTGGGCGTGGCGCGGGCGATGGCGTCGGTTCTGGACGCGCCACTGGTGGCCGCGACCGTCTCGCGGCTGGGGCATGATTGCAACCGGCCTGCGGGAGCGCGGGAGGCGATGCCGGAGAAGACCGAGGAGATCGCCATTCCCGGCAATGCGGATCTGTTCGCGTCCGACCGGGACGCCCGCGCGCGGCTGGTCCATGCGCCCTTTCATGCGGCCCTTTCCGCCACCATCGCCGCCCGGCCTGTGCCGCCCGCGCTGGTCACCGTGCACAGTGTCACGCCGGTCTGGCATGGGCT
>NZ_DSDD01000348.1:0-6065 GCF_011048875.1 Rhodovulum sp. | reverse complement strand
GGCATGAGGACGAGTCTGCCCGAAATCTGCCGGACCGCCCATCTGGCGGGCCTGAAAACACGAAACGAGCCACAAAAACTCCGTCTCGCAGCGGCCGAAGCGCTCAGGCAGCCATCTCGGCGCTGCCGAAGCCGTTTATCAGACGTTCCTTTGAATCAGAAATCTGACCCAATGGGAATCCTGATTGTCCACGAGCTATGCCCGAGGTCATTCAGGGGATTGCGTTCAAAGACGGCATCAAGCAACTTCAAAACGCCGCCTGGTGATGGCCGTCACCAACTTTTGGGCATATCTCATCACCTTCGAGTGGTTCGAGAAGGACAAGGATTTCGACCACGAGGCCTGTACGGCGCAATCCTTTGGGTCGTTTCACGCGGATGATGAGGTCGCCCGGGTAACTTGGCGCTTCAGCCCGGCTGCTGCAGCGACCGCGCGCGAGTTTGAGTTCCACCCCAACCAGGAGATCGTCGAGCAGGACGATGGCGGGCTGATCGGCACCTTCGAGGCCAGCGGCCTCGTCGAGGTGGCCTGACATCTCTGCAAGTGGGGCGAAGCGGTCGAGGTGATCGAGCCGGCCGCGCTGAGGGAGATGGTGGCGGGGGTTCAGAACGGAAGGATCACCGTGCTGCCGTGAGTGGCTTGGTCACAGTGGGTTCTCTGGTCCCAAATGCGTTCAATGTTCTCAAACTTCAACGCGCCATCTGTTCCAGCGCAGTGAAGAGGAACAGGCTCATCCCTGCCAGAACGAAGAGCGCCGCGAACATAAGCTCGGTCTGCCCACGCCCGTTCGTCAGCAGCATGAGATAACCCAGCCCCCGCGACGAGCCGACCCATTCACCGATGACGACGGCAAATGGGGCATAGACAACGGAAAGCCGGAGCCCCGAAAAGAAGGCCGGCAGCGCATGCGGCACCTGTAGCAGGAAAAGCCGACGCAAGGGCGTGGCGCGCATCATCTGCGCCATGTCGGCCAGCTGCGGTGGTAGGCGCATCAGCCCGTCGAAAAAGGCCGAGGTGACGGGAAAATAGATCACCATCATCACGATGACGATCTTCGAGGCCGCGCCATAGCCCAGCCACAGCGTCAGCACCGGGGCCAGCGCGAAGACCGGCACCGCCTGTGCGAAGATCAGCATCGGACGCAGCATCAGCCGCGCCCCGGGCGACAGCGCAAGGTTCAGCGCCGTGGCCACGCCCAGCGCGACGCCCGCGGCAAGGCCGGTCAGCAGGTTGACGATGGTAAAGCGCGCGTGCTCGGCCAGCAGGGGGGCGTTGTCCCACAGCGCCATGCCCACGCGGCCCGGCCCCGGCAGGATGAAGCGCGGCACGCCGGTTAGCCAGATCACCGACTGCCAGATGGCCAGCGCCATACCCAGCGCCAGTGCCGCGCGGACGGGGGCAATGTTCAGGCGTCGCATGGCGCCACACCCTGCAGCCGGGCCAGCAGCGCGGCCTGGGCCGACAACAGGTCCGGCGCGCGGTAGTCGCGCGGCGCGGGACTGTCCGGCAGCGCCAGCGCCAGCGCGCCGTCCGTGCCCAGAAGCCACGCGCGCTCGGCCAGGCGCAGGGCCTCCAGCGGGTCATGGGTGATCAGGATCACCGTGCGCCCGGCCAGTACGCGCGCGGCCAGGTCCTGCATGGCCAGCCGGGTGGCGGTATCCAGCGCCGAAAACGGCTCGTCCAGCACCACTACAGGCGCATCCTCGATCAGCACGCGCGCCAGCGCCACGCGCTGCCCTTGCCCGCCTGACAGCGCAGCGGGACGGCGCCGTTCCAGCCCCGCCAGCCCCACCAGGTCCAGCAGTGCCCGCGCCCGCGCGATGTCCGGCGGCGCCCCGCGCAGTCGCGCTCCAATGGTGACATTGGCCACAAGATCGGCCCAGGGCAGAAGCTGCCCGTCCTGCGCCAACATCGCCACGCGCCCCGAAAGCGGCTGGCCGTCATCGGTGCGCAACGCCCCGTTCAGCCGCTGCGGCCCCGGCAAGCCGGCGATCAGCCGCGCGATGGTCGATTTGCCGATCCCCGAGGGCCCCAGCAGACAGGACCAGCGCCCCGCCGGCATGTCCAGCGCCAACCCCCGGATCAGTGGATCCGCGCCCATCCACAAATCACCGTGCAGCGCCAGCCCGGTCATGGCCCGGCGCTGGCTCGGTCCGGGGGGCCATCCAGCCCCATCTGCCAGAAGCCGACCTCCAGCCGCGTGGCGGTGGCAAAACGCGCCGCCAGATGCCGCGCCCGTGGCAGGCCGGTCCAGTCCGGCCCCAGCCGATGCACCAGCGCGCCGTCGATCAGCGCGCCCACATTGCGGCACAGGCCCTGATAGTCATCGCCCGCATAGGTGTCGATCCAGTCGGCATAGGTCCCGCCGCTGCCCTTGAGCCGGGTGCCGATCTCGCCATAGCCCAGCACGCAGGGCGCCAGCGCCGCCATCAGGTCCAGGAAGTCGCCCGAATAGCCCGATTCCAGCACATAGCGGGTGTAGGCAAGGTTCGCAGGCGCCTCCTGCGTCGTTTCCAGCATGGCCACGTCGATACCCGACTGTGCGCAGATCCGGACATGCAGCGGCATCTCCACATGCGCCAGCGCCTGCACCGTGGCCGATGCGGCCTGGAGTTCGGCCAGCGTCTCGCCCTTGGCCGCGGCCAGCGCCCAGGCGCGGGCGAAATGGATCAGGAATATGTAATCCTGCCGCAGGTAATGCAGGAAATTCGCGCGCGGAAGGTCACCCCGGCGCAACCCCTCGACAAAGCCGTGACGGGTGTAGGCCTGCCAGTCCGGCGCCTGATCGCGCCAGAGTGCGAAGGCACGGCCATAATCCGGCGCGCTCATTGGTCCACCGCGGTCACGTCGATGGCCAGATCCGCCACCGACAGCCCGCCCGGCGTGGCGCCGCGCTCGGCCAGAAACGCCTCGAACCGGGCATAGCGGCCGACATCCATCGCCGCGGGCCGGGTAGCGAAGCGCGGTCAGGTATCGGACCAGGCCATTGTGTTCAGATCGCTTTGCAATTCGGATGCGGTAGCAGAGAAGATCTGCCATGCCTGATCCGGTTGGTTCAGAATGAAGGTGACCGCCTGGGCTGTGGCGTCGAGAAACCGGGCGATGGCATCGGCATCCATGGTTTCGGGATTGGCGACATAGATCAGTTCATCATAGGCCGGCACACCCTCGGCCTCCGGGTAGAAGCAGCGTCCCTCGGTGCCTTCAAGGTGCAGCTGGTTCATTTCGAAGTTGCGAAAGGCGCCGATCACCCCATCCACCTGCCGCGCCATCAGCGCGGGCGAGATCGACCAGCCGATATTGACGCGATCCACCGCATCGGGCGCCAGGCCGTGATGGGCCAGCATGGCGTCCAGCATCACCTCCTGCACACCGGCAACGGCGAAACCGATGGTGCCGCCGGCAAGATCTCCGAAATCCTGCGCCGGGTGATCGGCCAGCACCGCCAGACAGGTCAGCGGCGTGGCGATCAGCGTGCCGACACGGCGCAGCCGCAGATCGTCATGGCGGTTCAGATGCAATTGCGGCTGGTAGCTGATTGCCAGATCGACGCGGCCGGCCGCGGCCATGCGCGGGGGCGCGTTGGGGTCGGAGGGGGTTATGACCTCGATCTTCAGCCCGGCGGCGTCGAAATAGCCCAGTTCCTGCGCCAGCACGATGGGCGCGTGATTGGGGTTCACGAACTAGTCCAGCATAACGCTGAGCCGGTCCTGCGCCTGCGCAGGCAGGGCAAGGGCCGAGAGGGCGAGCGCGGCGACAAGGGGTTTCATGGCAAGGTCCTTTCAGTCGGTCAGGGCCAGCAGGCCGATATCGCCTGGCCAGCGGGATTGAAGCTTCTGGCCCGCGTTATGGGCGCGCAACCCGGTGGCACAGCCGAGCACGACGCGGGTGCCTGCGGGCGGGGTCAGGAAGGCGATTCCCTCGGGCGGGATATGTGGCGGGCTTCGGGGCAGAAGGGCGCAGCCTCGGGCCGCAGGTCGATGAGCGGATCATCCGCGCGAGTCTGACTGCGGGCGATGAAGGGCAGGGGCCGCGCGGGCTCGGGCGCGGTGTCGAAGCGAAAACTGCTCATGCGCCAGCGGCGCGCATCGAGGCTGACAAGCTGGCCTAGCGGCGAAGGGGTCAGAGCCAGCTGCACCGCCAGCGCCATCTGCGCCTGCAGCGCCCCGATGGCGGCGACCACCGGCCCCATCACCCCCGCCGTGGCGCAGGTCGCTCCGCGTTCGGGCAGGTCGGGGAAGATCGCGCGCAGGCTTGGTGCCCCCCCGCAACAGCCCGCGACATAGCCCGAAAGCCCCAACGCCGAGGCGGTGATCAGCGGTTTGCCCTGCGCGGCGCAGATATCGGAAAGCGTCAGGCTGGCCGCGAAGGTGTCGGCGCAATCGAGCACGATATCGGCCGCCGCCACCCATGCGGGCGCATTTTCCGGGTCCAGC
Organism: Rhodovulum sp.; assembly: GCF_011048875.1. Lineage (NCBI taxonomy): Bacteria > Pseudomonadati > Pseudomonadota > Alphaproteobacteria > Rhodobacterales > Paracoccaceae > Rhodovulum > Rhodovulum sp. The sequence goes on along the minus strand of NZ_DSDD01000348.1, from coordinate 1,629 downwards.
ATGGCGCAGACCGGGGTGATCGAGACCTGTGGGTTCAGCGCGGTCAGCGCGGCGGTGGCGGCCTGTGCCTTTGGCGCGCCGATCTGGTCCATCCGGTAGAGCGGCTGGCGGTGCAGGTTGTGCGCGGCCACCGTGTCGCCATCGACCAGGGTGATCCGCCCAAGCCCCGCGCCCGCCAGGTATTGCAACACCGGCACGCCCAGCCCTCCGGCGCCGACGACCAGCACATGCGCCTGCGCCAGCCGGTCTTGGCCGTCCGGGCCGACTTCGGGCAACATGATCTGACGGGCATAGCGGCTCATGCGCAGACCCGCAGCCAATCGCGCATCCGTGCTTCGGGGTCTGGGTTCAGCGTTATGTCGGTGACGGCCGAGACCAGATCGGCCCCGGCCTCGAACGCCCCCGGCGCGCGCTCGACGCTCATGCCGCCGATGGCGCAAAGCGGGATGTCACCCACCAGCCGCTTCCACTCGGTCACGCGCTCCAGCCCTTGCTGGTGCCATTTCATCACCTTCAGGATGGTCGGATAGACCGGACCGAGCGCCACATAGTTCGGCGAAAGCGCTAGTGCGCGGTCCAGTTCGGCATGATCATGGGTAGAGATGCCCAGCTTCAGGCCCGCGCGGCGGATGGCAGCCAGGTCGGCGGTGGCCAGGTCCTCTTGCCCCAGATGCAGCCAGTCTGCGCCTTCGTCGATGGCAAGTTGCCAATGGTCATTGACCACCAGCGCCGCACCATGCGCATGCGCCAGTGCCAGACCGGCGCGAATCTCCTCGCGCAGCGCGTCCGGCGCGCGGTCCTTGATGCGCAGTTGCACCAGCCTGATGCCAAGCGGCAGGGCGCGTTTCAGCCAGTCCAGGCTTTCGAAGATGGGATAGAATCGGGGCAGCGTCACAGCTTGGCCTTTCCGATCACCGGGGTCGATGGTTGTGCCATGTCGCGCGGCGCCATCGGGTCGGCATCGCGCGCCAGCGCCCCGGCCTGAACCGCCATTGCAAAGGCCCGCGCCATGGCTACCGGGTCGCCCGCCTGCGCGACGGCGGTATTCAGAAGCACCGCGTCGAAGCCCATCTCCAGCGCATCGGTCGCCTGGCTGGGCAGGCCAAGGCCCGCATCGATGACCATGGGCACATCCGGAAATGCCGCGCGCAGGGTGCGCAGCCCGTAGCGGTTGTTGAGGCCAAGGCCAGAGCCGATGGGCGCGCCCCAAGGCATCAGCACCTGCGCGCCGGCATCGAGAAGGCGTGCGGCCAGAACCTGATCCTCGGTCGTGTAGGGAAAGACCTGAAAGCCCTGCGCCGCCAGCGCCTCGGTCGCTTCCAGCAGGCCGAAAGGGTCAGGCTGCAGCGTGTCGGCATGACCGATGACCTCCAGCTTGATCCAGTCGGTTTCGAAGATTTCACGCGCCATTTGCGCCGTGGTGATCGCCTCGCGCGCGCTGTAGCAGCCGGCGGTATTGGGCAGGACATGCACGCCCAGCCCCTTGATGATGTCCCAGAAGGCCTGGCCCTGCCCGCCCTCGCGCCGCAGCGAGACGGTGGCGACGGCGGCGCCGGAGGCACGAAAAGCGGCCTCCAGCACCGCCGGAGAGGGGTATCGCGCCGTGCCCAGCATCAGCGGGTTGGCCAG
>NZ_DSDD01000383.1:0-6102 GCF_011048875.1 Rhodovulum sp. | reverse complement strand
GGGGGTCAGGCCGGGCGACGTGGTGGCGACGCTCCTGCCCAACATCCCCGCCCAGGCCGAGGCGCATTTCGGCGTGCCCGCCTGCGGGGCGGTGCTGAACACGATCAACATCCGGCTCGATGCCAAAACGGTCAGCTATATCCTGGACCATGGCGGGGCCAAGGTGCTGCTGTGCGATCCGCAATTCATCCCACTGGCCGCCGCCGCCATCGAGGACATGGAGGGCGAGCCCCCCGTCATCATCGAGGTGGCCGACGATGCCGCGGGCGTTCATGCGATCGGCGACTATCCCGAATACGAGGACATCCTGGCCAAGGCCGATCCCGATTTCGACTGGATCCTGCCGCAGGACGAGTGGGAAAGCCTCGCGCTGAACTACACCTCGGGGACCACCGGGCGGCCCAAGGGCGTCGTCTATCACCATCGCGGCGCCTATCTGAACGCGATGGGGCAGGTGATTTCCTGGCGCATGACGCTTTACCCGAAATACCTGACCATCGTGCCGCTGTTCCATTGCAATGGCTGGTGCCACACTTGGATGATGCCGCTGGTGGGGGGCACGCTCGTCTGCTGCCGCGACATCACCGCCAAGGCGATCTTCGACGCCATCGCCGACGAGGGCGTGACCCATTTCGGCGGCGCGCCGATCGTGCTGAACATGATCGTGAACGCCAGGGACGAGGACCGACGCGACTTCGGCCACATCGTCGAGGTCTTTACCGCGGGCGCCCCCCCTGCCCCGGTCACGCTGGCCCGGATCGAGCCGATGGGCTTCAACATCACCCATGTCTACGGGCTGACGGAAACCTATGGTCCGGCGACCGAATGCACCTGGGACGCCAAATGGGACCATTTGCAGGGCGACGACCGCGCGGCCGTCAAGGCACGCCAGGGCGTGGCAATGCCCTTCATGGAGCCGGTGCAGGTCTGGGACGAAAAGCACCAGCCGGTGCAGATGGACGGGCAGACCCAGGGCGAGATCGTGTTCCGCGGCAATGGCGTGATGAAGGGCTATCTGAAGAACCCGCGCGCCACGCGCGAGGCGTTCGAGGGCGGCTATTTCCACTCGGGCGACCTGGCGATGCACCATCCCGACAGCTATCTGCAGATCGCCGACCGCGCCAAGGACATCATCATCTCGGGCGGCGAGAATGTCAGTTCGGTCGAGGTCGAGGGCGTGCTGATGCGCCATCCCGACGTCCTGCTTTGCGCCGTCGTGGCCAAACCGGACGAGAAATGGGGCGAAGTGCCCTGCGCCTTTGTCGAGCTGAAGGACGGCCATAGCGTGGACGAGGCCACGCTGATCGCCTTTGCCCGCGACCAGCTTGCGGGCTTCAAGACGCCCAAACGGATCGTGTTCCGCGAATTGCCCAAGACCTCGACCGGCAAGATCCAGAAGTTCGAGCTGCGCAAGCTGGCGGCAGGGTTGTGAGATTGTCGCCCGCGCCACACCCGGCTATCTGTGGGTGCAGATTCAGGCAACGGACAGGCACGGTCGGCCGCCCATGACGGCGCTAAAGCGGTATCAACGGCTGGAAAGCCCCGGCATCTGGCGCGAACATGCCGGGGCGCAGCGGCGCAACGTGATCCTGTCCTTTGGCGACGCCTCGCTCGTGGTCTGCGATACCGCCGAACGGGTGCTGACCCATTGGTCGCTGGCCGCGCTGGACCGGCTGAACCCGGGCGAGACGCCCGCGCTTTACGCGCCCGACACCGACAGCGACGAGACGCTGGAGGTGGACGAACCGCTGATGATCGAGGCGCTGGAAACGGTGCGGGCGGCGGTGACGCGGAACCGGCCGCATCCTGGTCGGCTGCGGTTGACGATCTTCGCCGCCATCGCCGCCGGGATCGTGGGACTTGGCGCCTTCTGGCTGCCGGGGGCGCTGGTGCGGCACACGGTCTCGGTGGTGCCGCCACAGGTCCGCGCCGAGATCGGGCGCGACCTGCTGGACCGGGTCACCCGTGTCGCGGGCCAGCCCTGCGCGCGGCCGGGCGGGGCGCGCGCGCTCGACCGGCTGGCCGAGCGGCTCTTGCCCGGCAGCGGCGCCCGGGTTGTCGTCCTGCCCTCGGGGATGCCGCGGGCGGCGCATCTGCCGGGCCGGATCATACTGCTGAACCGCGCCCTGGTCGAAGACCATGACGACCCCGCCGCGGTCGCGGGCTTCATCCTGGCCGAATCCGCCCGCGCCGCACGCGCCGATCCGCTGGCCGTGCTGCTGAAGGAGGCGGGCGTTCTGGCAACCTTCCGTCTGCTGACCAGCGGCCACCTGACCGAACGCGCCCTGGAACGGCATGCCCACACCATCCTGACCGCGCCGCCCCTGCCGCTGCCCGACGACGCGCTGATCGACCGGTTTGCCCGCGCGAATGTGCCGTCCGGCCCCTATGCCTATGCGCTCGACATCTCGGGCGAGCGGGTGCTGGGCCTGATCGAGGCGGATCCGATGCGCGGCAAGCTGGCGCCGCCGCTGATCTCGGATGGCGACTGGGTGCAGCTTCAGGCGATCTGCGGCGGCTGAGGCATCCCCGGAAAGTGAAACGCCCCGTCCGGGGACGGGGCGTTCCGGTTTTTACTGCTCGATCGTCTTACTTGCGATATTCGAGGTCGTGAAAGCCTGCGCGCTTCAGCCGGGTTTCGGCCCGCGCCAGCGCCGCGGGGTCGTCGAAGGGACCGGCATAGATCACCTCGACGGGCCGCCCGCCGCGCCGACCAATGCCCCGGCTGACCGGAAATCCCATGTCCCGAAGCAGGCGGACGGTCGGCCGCGCCGCCTCGGACGTGTCGTAGATGCCCAGACGCAGGAAACGTGGCGCCGTGGGCGGGGCCAGCCGCATGGGCACCTGGTCGGTCCAGACTCCCGCCATCTGCGCATCGCCCTGCGCCGTGCGCGGCCCGCGATGGGGATTCAGCCGGTCATCTTGCCAGACCGCACGATAGCCGGACGGAACCCGGACCGGCACGGACAGGGGCGTTGCCTCGAGCACCCCGGCACCCTTGGCCAGAGCCGGCGAGGATGACGCGCCCAATCCCGCGATCACGAGAAAGATGCAGAGTCCGGCGCGACGTCCCATGTCTTAACCCCACAAGATATGGGTTAACCATGACAAAACAACCACAACGTGTAAAGGGGATTCCGCTCATCTGGTGCCGAACATCCGATCACCCGCATCCCCTAGTCCGGGAACGATATAGCCGTGCTCGTTCAGGCATTCGTCCACCGCCGCCGTGACGATGGGCACATCCGGATGCGCCTGCCCCATCCGCGCCACGCCCTCGGGCGCAGCCAGCAGGCACATGAAGCGGATATTGTTCGCCCACGACGCCTTGAGCAGGTCGATCGCCGCGACCGAGGAATTGCCGGTGGCCAGCATCGGGTCCAGCACGATCACAAGCCGGTCTTTCAGATCGGGCGGCACCTTGTAGTAATACTGCACCGGCTGAAGTGTCTTCTCGTCACGGTAAAGCCCGACATAGCCCACCCGCGCGGACGGCACCAGTTCCAGCACCCCGTCCAGAAGACCGTTGCCCGCGCGCAGGATCGAGACCAGCGCCAGTTTCTTGCCCGCCAGAACCGGGGCGTCCATCTCGCAAAGCGGCGTCTCGATACGGCGGGTTGTCATCTCCAGTTCGCGGGTGATCTCGTAGGCCAGCAACTGGCTGATCTCGCGCAGAAGCTGGCGGAAGACGGCGGTGGGCGTGTCCTTGTCGCGCATCAGCGTCAGCTTGTGCTGCACCAGCGGGTGTTTGACGACGGTCAGATGCTCATACATCGGCGGACTCCAGTTTCTTGGCGATCACGGCGCGGGTGTCAGCGTCGCAGAAGGCGGCATCCAGCGCCACCCGGTTGATCTTTGCGAAAACGTCCTCGTCCCAGCCGAAGGCATCGGCAAGCCGGTCATATTCGCGGGTCATGCTGGTGCGGAAGAAGGGCGGATCATCGGTCGAGACGGTGACCTTGACCCCCGCCTTGCGCAGCCGCTCGATCGGGTGCGACCGCCAATCGGGGTAAAGCCCCAGCGCGATGTTCGACCCCGGGCAGATTTCCAGCACGATGCCGGTTTCGACCAGATGCTCGACCAGCGCGGGATCCTCGATGGCGCGCACGCCATGGCCGATGCGGTCCACCCGCAGATCGGTCAGCGCGTCCCGCACCGATTGCGGCCCGCCCCATTCGCCCGCATGCGCGGTCAGCCCCAGCCCCGCCTCGCGCGCCATGTCGAAGGCATATGCAAAGTCGCGCGGATGGCCTGCGGTTTCGTCGCCCGCGATGCCGAAGCCGACGATGAACGGACCTGCGGTTTCGGCGGCGCACAGGGCGGTCTGGCGGGCCTTGTCGGGGCCGAAATGGCGGATGCAGGTCACGATGCCGCGCAGCGTGATGCCCTGCGACGCCTCCGCCCGTGTGGCGGCTTCCTCGGTCGCATGCAGATATTCGCGCCAGGCGACCAGGTCGCGCCCGCCGCAGAAATCGGGCGAGAGGAAGGTTTCGAGGTAGACCACGCCCTGACCGGCGGCCTCCTCCAGCACGGCGGCGGTCAGGCGGGCATAATCATCAGGGCGCTGCAGGACCGAGGTCGCGGCCTCGTAGATTTCGAGAAACTGTGGGAAATCCCGGTAGGAATAGCCGCCATCGGGGGCAAAAATGCGTGAAATGTCGAGGTGCCGGGCATGCGCCATGCCGCGGATCAGCGCGGGCGGCGCAGCACCTTCCAGGTGGTGGTGCAGTTCGATCTTGGGCAGGGCGGTCAGGCTCACAGGAAACTCCGTCCTGGCCCTTGCGCGGGCACGTCCAGATGCGCGGCGATGCTGGCCGCGACATCGGCAAAAGCGACAAGGCCGACCGCGCGGGGACCAAGCCCGGCCCCCAGCACCGGTACGCGCTCGCGGGTATGGTCGGTGCCGGGCCAGGTCGGGTCGTTGCCATGGTCGGCGGTGATCAGGACCAGGTCGCCGGGCCGCATCCGGGCGAAAATGCGGGGCAGTTGCGCATCGAACCATTCCAGCTCGCGGGCATAGCCCGCAACATCCCGCCTGTGGCCGTAAAGGCTGTCAAACTCGACGAAATTGGCGAAGGTCAGGCTGCCGTCCGGGGCCTCGTCCATCAGATCCAGCCAATGGCCCATCAGCTCGGCATCGGTGCCCTTGCGCAGTTCGTCGATGCCACGCATGGAAAAGATGTCGCCGATCTTGCCGATGGCCTGCACCCGCCGCCCGGCCCCCTGCACCCAGTCGCAGAGCGTGGGCGCGGGCGGCGCGATGGCATAGTCGTGGCGGTTCTGCGTGCGGGTGAAGCCGGTTTCGGGGCTGCCGACAAAGGGGCGCGCGATCACCCGGCCGACCCGCATCGCATGCAGGCGGGGCGCGATCGCCTCGCAAAGCCGCAACAGCCGGTCAAGCCCGAAGGCCGCTTCATGGGCGGCGATCTGGACCACGCTGTCGGCCGAGGTGTAGAGGATCGGCCAGCCGGTCCGAAGATGTTCCTCGCCCAGTTGCGCAATGATCTCGGTGCCCGAGGCGTGGCAATTGCCCAGCGTACCGTCCGTCCCGGCCAGGCTGCGGATCTCGGCCAGCAGGGTTTCGGGGAAGGCGGGCAGTTCGCGCGGGAAATAATGCCAGTCCCAGGGCACCGGCACGCCCGCGAGTTCCCAATGGCCAGACGGCGTGTCCTTGCCGGGCGAGGTCTCGGTCGCCGCCCCCCACAGCCCCTGCGGCACGGCGCCGAGCCCCGGCGCGGCTTCACCGCTGGCCAGACGGATCGCGGCGCCAAGCCCCAGATTGTCGAGATTGTGCAAGTTAAGCGGGCCAGTTCGGCCTGTTTCGGCGTCACCTGCGGCACAGGCAAGTGCGATATGTGCAAGAGTGTTCGCACCTGCATCCGGTGTTCCCTCGTTTAAGAAGGCATCCGCATCGGGCGCGCCGCCGCAGCCCACGGAATCGATCACCACCAGAAAGGCGCGTGTCACCGCATTATCCTTTGATGCACCAGCGGCGGGATCTCGGGCACGCTGTCGCCCAGCCGGAAGGCCGACAGAACGGCTCTTGCCGCCGCCTCGGCATCGGCCTGGCAGGAGGCATGAACCAGCGCCAGAGGCTGGCCC
>NZ_DSDD01000010.1:0-6126 GCF_011048875.1 Rhodovulum sp. | reverse complement strand
TCCGATCGAAATGGTCTTCGCCAGGCTCAAGGCCCTCGTGCGAAGCGCCGCCCCGAGATGCGCTGACAGCCTCTGCAGCGCCATCGCATCCGCACTGACTGCCTTCAACCCGAAGGAATGTGCCCGCTATCTCCGGCACGCAGGATATGCTTCAACTTGACCGGAAACAACTCTAGCCGCGCAGCGCCTCCAGCATGACATGCACGTTTTCGGGATCGGCCTCGGGCGTGATGCCATGGCCGAGATTGAAGATATGCGGCCCCTTCGCGAAGGCGGCCTTGATCCGCTTCGTCTCGTCGATCAGGGCCTGGCCGCCGGTCACCAACAGGTTGGGGGCCATGTTGCCCTGCACACAGCCATCGACCTGCACATGCGCCGCGGCCCAGTCGGCATCCACCGAATTGTCCAGCGCCACGCAATCCGCGCCGGTCGCCCGGGCAAAGCCGATATAGTTCTCGCCCGCCTCGCGCGGGAAAGCGATGCAGGGCAGGCCGGGATGGCGCGATTTCAACTCGGCGATGATCCGGCGCGCGGGCTCCAGCGCGTAGCGGGTGAAATCCTCGCCCTTGAGGGACCCCGCCCAGCTGTCGAAGATCTTGACCACCTCGGCACCGGCCTCGACCTGCTGGGACAGGTATTCGATGGTCGACTCGGTCAGCAACGCGATCAGCGCCTCGAAGCTGGCGCGATCCTCGGCCTTGAGCTTGTGCGCCGGGGCCTGGTCGGGCGTGCCTCGGCCCGCGATCATGTAGGTCGCCACGGTCCAGGGCGCGCCCGCGAATCCGATCAGCGTGGTTTCGCCGGGCAACTCGCGCGCAAGGATGCGCACGGTTTCATAGACCGGAGCCATGTGGTCGTGGATGTCGTCCTTGCCCTTGAGCGCCCTCACGCCATCCATCCCGCTGATGGTGGACAGCCGCGGGCCTTCGCCGGTCTCGAACCAAAGATCCGCCCCCAGCGCCTGGGGCAGCAGCAGGATATCGGCGAACAGGATCGCGGCATCGAAACCATAGCGGCGGATCGGTTGCAGCGTCACCTCGGCGGCGAGGTCGGAATTGTAGCACAGCGACAGGAAGTCGCCCGCCTCGGCCCGGGTGGCCCGGTATTCGGGCAGGTAGCGGCCCGCCTGGCGCATCAGCCAGACCGGCGGCACGTCCTGCGTTTCACCCGCAAGCGACCGAAGTAGTTTTTTGGTTTCCGCCATCGTCTTCCCCGTTTATTGGTGCGGTCTGTCGTCCCCTGCTTGCGTCAGCATGTCAAGTCGGGCCGAGTTGTCAGGACGACGTGACGCGAATAGAGGTTTGGCGCATGGCTATCACACTTCCCTCCCCCGCTTCACCCCTCAAGATCGGCACCCGCGGCTCTCCGCTGGCGCTGGCTCAGGCCCATGAAACCCGCGCCCTGCTGATGGCCGCCTTCGATCTGCCCGAGGAGGCGTTCGAGATCGTGGTGATCCAGACCATCGCCGACCGGGTCCTGGACCGCGCCCTCAAGGAGATCGGGGGCAAGGGGCTCTTTACCAAGGAGATCGAGGAGGCCATGATCGAGGGCCGCATCGACATCGCGGTGCATTCGACCAAGGACATGGCGGTGGAACAGCCCGAGGGGCTGGTGCTGGACTGCTTCCTTCCGCGCGAGGATTTCCGCGACGCCTTCATCTCGCGTGCGGTCAAGGGGATCGCCGATCTGGACCAGGGCGCGGTGGTCGGCACCTCGTCGCTGAGGCGCAAGGCCCAGCTTCTGAACCGGTGGCCCGATCTTCAGGTGGTCGAGTTCCGCGGCAACGTCCAGACGCGGCTGAAAAAGCTCGAGGACGGCGTGGCGGTGGCGAGCTTTCTGGCCATGGCCGGGCTGAACCGGCTGGGCATGAGCCATGTGGCGCAATCGGCCATCGCGCCCGAGGACATGCTGCCCGCCGTCGCCCAGGGCGCCATCGGGATCGAGCGGCGCAAGGACGACGCGCTCGCCGCCCACATGCTGGAAGCGCTGCACCACGGGCCGACGGGCGAGCAGATGGCGGCCGAACGCTTCTTCCTCGCCGCGCTGGACGGCTCCTGCGAGACGCCGATTGCCGGGCTGGCCCAGCACGAGGGCAGCACGATCTGGCTGCGCGGCGAGATCCTGCGCCCCGATGGCAGCGAAAGCATCAAGGGCGAGGCGCGCGCGCCGATCGAGGATGCGTCCGAAATGGGCTGGAAACTGGGCAAGGACCTGCTGGCCCGGGCGGGTGAGGGCTTCTTCGACTGGAAGTGACCCGGCCCGCCCGGCCCGAAGCGTCGGCGTGATCCGGTTGCGCGCCTTCGGCGCAAGCCTTTCATCTCGGGACCGGCCTTGCGGCCGGTCCCTCGGGCTGTCCCCCGTCTTCTTCTGGCCCGAAATATCCCGGGGGGGCCGCCCGGAACGGGCGGCGGGGGCAGCGCCCCCTTACTCGCCCCGTGCCTGCACCCGCGCGACCAGTTCCAGCACCGCGGGTCCCATCGCCTCGACGATCCGCGCCACGCCCGCGGCTGAGGGGTGGATGCCGTCGGGCTGCATGTAGTCGCGCATCGCGCCTTCGCGGTCGGGCAGGTCGGTCAGGCCCTTAAGGAAACTTTCGACATGCAGCGCGCCGAATTCGGCGGCCAGTTCGGGATACATCGCGTCGAACGCCGCCTTGTAATCGGGCCCGTAATTGCCGGGCGCATTCAGGCCTACCAGCAGAACCTCGACCTCCGCCGCCTGCGCAGCCTCAAGGATCGCGCGCAAGTTCGCGCGGGACGCCGCCGGGTCGATGCCGCGCAACAGGTCGTTGCCGCCCAGCGCCACGATCATCGCGTCGACCTCGGGCGTCAGCGTCCAGCCCACCCGCGACAGCCCGCCCGCCGTGGTATCGCCCGACACGCCCGCGTTCAGCACCCGCACGTCTTCGCCCTGTGCGCGCAGCCAGCCCTCCAGCTGCGGCACGAAGCCCTCGCCCTGCGCCAGCCCGTAGCCCTGCGTCAGGCTGTCGCCCAGCGCGGCGATGGTCACCTCGGCCGCGGCCGCCGTTCCCAGACCCAGTGCCAGCACCGCCGCCAGCGCCTGCTTGAGCGCGCGCGCCCGCGCCCCATATCCAAGCTCAAACAGACCCATCCGAAGGCGCCCCATGACCGATCCGATCCTTTCGCTTGCCGATGTCACGCTGACCCTTGCCGGAAATGCCGGGCCGGTCGGGATACTGCATGGCATCTCGCTCGATGTCGCGCGGGGCGAGACGCTGGGGCTGGTGGGGCCGTCGGGGTCGGGCAAGTCGTCGCTCCTCATGCTGATGGGCGGGCTCGAACGCGCCAGTTCGGGCCGGGTGATGGCGCTGGGCCATGACCTGACCGCGATGAACGAGGACGCGCTGGCCCGGTTCCGCCGTGAGCATATGGGCGTTGTGTTCCAGTCTTTCCACCTGATCCCGACCATGACGGCACTTGAAAATGTCGCGACCCCGCTGGAGCTTGCCGGGCATCGCGACGCCTTTGACCGGGCTGCCGAGGAATTGCGCAGTGTCGGGCTCGGCGCGCGGACCGATCATTATCCCAGCCAGATGTCGGGCGGCGAACAGCAGCGCGTGGCGCTGGCCCGCGCCGCCGCGCCGCGCCCGCATGTGCTGCTGGCCGACGAGCCTACGGGCAATCTGGACGGGGCGAATGGCGAGGCGATCATGGAGCTTCTGTTCGGCCTGCGCGACCGGCATGGCGCGACGCTGGTGCTGGTGACCCATGCCCCCGACCTGGCCGCGCGCTGCGACCGGGTGGTGCGGCTGGCGGATGGCCGCATCGCCGGGCAGGATGTGCGGAGGGCGGCGGAATGAGCCTTGCGGTCGCGGCCCGCATCGCCCGGCGCGAGCTGCGCGGCGGGCTGAGGGGGTTCTATGTCCTGATCGCCTGCCTGGCGCTGGGGGTAGCGGCCATCGCCACGGTCGGTTCGATCCGCGAAAGCATCACCGCCGGGCTGAAGCGCGAGGGCGCGCTGCTGCTGGGCGGCGATGCCGAGATGTCGCTGACCTATCGCCATGCCGAACCGGCCGAACGCGCCTGGATGGAACTGATCGCTGCGCAGGTCTCGGAGGTGGTCGATTTCCGCTCGATGGTGGTCGTCGAGCGGAATGGCGAAACCGAGCGCGGCCTGACCCAGGTCAAGGGCGTGGACGAGGCCTATCCGCTTTATGGCACGGTGGAACTCGACCCGCCGATGCCGCTGGATCAGGCGTTGGCGGGCGATGGCGCGGTGATGGAACGGGTGCTGGCCGACCGGATGGGGCTTGTCCCCGGCGACCGGTTCCGGCTGGGCAGCGCGAACTATACGTTGCGCGCGATCCTGCTGCGCGAACCCGACGGGGCGGGGGACGGTTTCGGCCTTGGCCCGCGGCTGATCCTGCGCGAGGCGGCGCTGGAGGGGTCGGGCCTGCTCGCGCCCGGCACGCTTTACAAGACGAAATACCGCGTCGCCCTGCCGCCCGGCGCCGACATGGCCGCGCTGGAGGCGCGCGCGCTCGAACGTTTCGCGGGCAAGGGGATGCGCTGGCGCGACGCGCGCAACGGCGCGCCGGGGCTGACCCGCTTCGTAGACCGGATGGCGTCCTTCCTGGTGCTGGTGGGGCTGGCGGGGCTGGCGGTGGGCGGGGTCGGCGTCTCGGCGGCGGTGCGCGCCTATCTGGACGGCAAGACCGAGGTGATCGCCACCCTCAAGACCCTGGGCGCCGAGGGGCGGACGATCCTGCTGGCCTATCTGATCCAGATCGGCGCGCTGGCGGGGCTGGGCATCGCCATCGGGCTGGCGCTGGGCGCCCTGCTGCCGCTGGTCGCGGCGCCGCTGATGCAGGCGCAATTGCCGGTGCCGGTGGCGGTCAATGTCCATCCCGCGCCGCTGGCCGAGGCCGCGCTTTACGGTGTGCTGACCGCGCTGCTGTTCACGCTCTGGCCGCTGGCCCGCACCGAGGAGGTGCGCGCCGCGGCGCTGTTCCGCGATGCCTCGGGCCGGGTCCGGGCCTGGCCGCGGCCGGTCTACATTGCCGCGACCGGCGCGCTGGCCGCCGCGCTGATCGGGGCGGCGGCAGCGTTCTCGGGCATGCCGAAACTGGCGCTCTGGGCGGCCTTCGGCATCGTCGCGGCGCTGGGCCTGCTGGTGCTGGCGGCCTGGGGGCTGAGACGGCTGGCGCGCAGGCTGGCTCGGGCGCGCATGGTGCGCGGACGCACCGCGCTGCGGCTGGCGCTGGGCGCGGTGGGCGGACCGGGCAGCGAGACCGTGTCGGTCGTCCTCTCGCTGGGGCTGGGGCTGTCGATCCTGGCCGCCATCGGGCAGATCGACGCCAATCTGCGCGGCGCGATCCAGCAGGAACTGCCCGAACGCGCACCGGCCTATTTCGTGGTCGATATCCAGCCCGACCAGCTTGCGGGCTTTCTCGACCGGCTGAACCGCGATCCGGGCGTCAGCAAGGTGGAAACCGCGCCGATGCTGCGCGGGGTCATCACCGGGATCAATGGCCGCCCGGCGACCGAGGTGGCCGGCGATCACTGGGTGATCCGGGGCGATCGCGGCGTGACCTATGCCGACCGCCCGCCCGAGGGCACCGTGGTCACTGCCGGGGAATGGTGGCCCGAAGCCTATGACGGCCCCCCGGTGATGAGCTTCGCCCAGGAGGAGGCGGCCGAGATCGGCCTGAAACTCGGTGACGCGGTGACGGTGAACATCCTCGGCCGCGACATCACGGCGACGATCACCAGCTTTCGCGATGTCGATTTCTCGACCGTCGGGATTGGCTTCGTGGTCACGCTGAACGAGGCCGCGCTCAGCGGCGCGCCGCATACCCATATCGCCACGATCTATGCCGAGCCCGAGGCCGAGGCCGCGATCCTGCGCGACCTGGCCTCGGCCTATCCCAACATCACCGCGATCCGGGTGCGCGACGCGCTCGACCGGGTGGCCGAGGTGCTGTCCGCACTGGCCGCCGCGGTCGCCTATGGGGCGTCGGCGACGCTGGTGACGGGGGTGATCGTGCTGATCGGCGCGGCGGCTGCGGGCGAACGGGCGCGGATCTTCGAATCGGCCGTGCTCAAGACCGTGGGCGCGGTGCGCGGCCAGGTGCTGGCCTATTTCGCGCTGCGCTCGGCCATGCTG
>NZ_DSDD01000417.1:0-6154 GCF_011048875.1 Rhodovulum sp. | reverse complement strand
CGGGTGGCCGGCAGCCGAGTCGAGCTTGGTGTATTGGCCCGAGGTGTCATGGCAGGCCAGGCAATCGACCGCCGTGGCCTCGCTCGGCGGAGGGGCGCTCATGTCGGTCCAGCCATAGCCGGTGTGGCAGGAGGTGCAGCGCGCCTCGTTCGAGGCGACCGTGCCGCAGAACGAGTTCACCACATGGCTCTTGCCGAGGATCTGGCCGGTCGAGGGGTTCTCGAACTCCCACTTCCAGTGGATCGAGTGCTTGACCTGCATCGCGGCCTCGGTGTGGCAGGACAGGCAGGCCGCCGTCACTTCCGGTCCGCTCGCAAATTCCTTCTGCAATTCCTTGAGCTTGGAGTGATCTGTGGTGCTCTGCGAGATCTGCGGTGCGGCGTCCTGCGCCGCAGCACCGATCACCCCGCACAGTGCCAGGACCGCGGCCAGACCTGCCACCCGCCATCCACGTCCGCCCATGTTCATCCCTCCCGCCGCCTCGCGCCGCGACTCATGTATCCGAAAGTATACATACGCAAAACGCTGCATTTTCAAAATACCTTACAATCGCTTTAAGACGAGTCAAGCGGTCGCAGGGGCGGCGGGGCTGGAAACGCACGCTCGTCTGTGGCCAAATCCGTGCACCCGGTGGGAGCGACACAAAACCTTCAAATGAAATCGCGAAAAGACTGACACATCATCCGGGACCGCTCCGGCGGCCCCACCAACCTATCCGGAAGGAGGAGTCGATGAAGATAGCGGTTCTTGGCGGCGACGGTTTCTGCGGCTGGCCCTCCTCGCTGCACCTGTCCAACCTGGGCCACGAGGTCCACATCATCGACAACCTCAGCCGGCGCTGGATCGACGCCGAACTGGGCGTGCAGTCGCTGACGCCGATGGATTCGATCCAGGAACGTTGTCGGGTCTGGAAGGAGGTCTCGGGGCAGGCGATCCGCTTTCACCTGATTGACCTGGCCCGCGAGTATTACCGACTGCGTGACTGGCTGGCCGAGGAACGCCCCGACGCGATCATCCATTTCGCCGAGCAGCGCGCCGCGCCCTATTCGATGATCTCGGACCGACACAAGATCTATACCATCGACAACAACATCAACGCGACCCACAACCTGCTGGTGGCGATGGTGGAAACCGGGCTGGACGCGCATCTGGTGCATCTGGGCACGATGGGCGTCTACGGCTATTCGACGATCGGCGCGCCGATCCCCGAGGGCTATCTGGATGTCAATATCGACACGCCCGAGGGCGCGAAGGGGATGGAGATCCTCTATCCCACCCGGCCCGGCTCGGTCTATCACATGACCAAGTCGCTGGATCAGATCCTGTTCCAGTTCTACGCCCAGAATGACGGGCTGCGCATCACCGACCTGCATCAGGGCATCGTCTGGGGCACCAATACAGACCAGACCAAGCGCCACCCGCAACTGGTCAACCGCTTCGACTATGACGGCGATTACGGCACGGTGCTGAACCGGTTCCTCGCCCAGGCCGCCATCGACTATCCGCTGACGGTGCATGGCACAGGCGGGCAGACGCGGGCCTTCATCCATATCCAGGACACGGTGCGCTGTGTCGAACTGGCGCTGGGCGATGCGCCCCAGGCGGGCGAGCGGGTCAAGATCTTCAACCAGATGACGGAAACGCATCGGGTGCGCGATCTGGCGGAACTGGTGTCCCGGATCACCGGGGCGAAGATTGCCTATCTGCCGAACCCGCGGAAAGAGGCCGCCGAGAACGAACTGGTGGTCAAGAACGACCATTTCCTCGATCTGGGGCTGAAGCCGATCACCTTGCAGGAAGGTCTGCTGGAAGAGGTGGTCGAGATCGCCCGCAAGTTCGCCCATCGGGTCGATCGCTCGCGCGTGCCCTGCGTCTCGGCCTGGACCAGGGACATTGCCTCCCGCGTCGTGCATGATGTCGAGGGCAAGAAGCTGAAGTCGGTGTCGTGACCGAGGGGCTGCGGCCCGCGGCCCCGGCGCGCGGGCCATTCGCCTATGTCACGCTGGTCACCAACGCGGATTTCGCGTTGGGGGCCAAGGCGTTGGCGCGATCCCTTCAGATAACGGCAACGCCTGCCGAGATCTGCGTTCTGCATACCGGCGGGGTCGGCGCGGCGGCGCTGGCGCCGCTGGCCGATCTGGGGGCGCGGCTGGTCGAGATCGACCTTTTGCCGACCTCGGACGCGTTCAACGCGGCCCATGCCAAGGACCGCATCCACGGCCTTGCCCCCTTCACCAGGGGGGAAAAGCCTGCCTTCCACACGCCGCTCGACAATTTCTGCAAGCTGCGGCTCTGGCAGCTTGACTATGAACGGGTGGTGTTCCTGGATGCCGACACGCTGGTGCTGCGCAATATCGACCGGCTGTTCCATTACCCCGAGTTCTGCGCGGCCCCCAATGTCTATGAAAGCCTGGGCGATTTCCACCGGATGAATTCGGGCGTCTTCACCGCGCGGCCGAACCCCGAGACCTTTTACCGGATGCTGGCCCGTCTGGATGCGCCCGGCGCGTTCTGGCGGCGCACGGATCAGAGCTTTCTTCAGGAGTTCTTTCCCGACTGGCACGGGCTGCCGGTCTTCGACAACATGCTGCAATATGTCTGGTTCAACCTGCCCGACCTGTGGTCCTGGGCGGATATCAGGGTGCTGCATTTCCAGTACGAAAAGCCCTGGCAGGACCATGCAAAGGCCGACCGCCTGCGCCCCCTGATCGAGCTGTGGCGCGCCCATGAGCGGGGCTGCGACATCCCCGATCCCGCCACCCTGCCCGGCCCTGCCGCATGAGCCTGGCCGTCACCGGCGCGACGGGGCTGGTCGGACGGTTCTTCGTGGAAGAGGCGCTGGCGGCGGGCGAGGCGGTCACCGTGCTGACCCGCCGCCCGCCCGCGCCCGGCTTCTTTTCCGGCCCGGTCGCGCATCTGGCCTATGAACTGGGCGACCGGCCCGATCTTGCGGGGATCGAGGCGGTGATCCATTGCGCCTTTGCCCATGTGCCGGGGCGCTATCGCGGCGGCGAGGGGGACGACCCCGAGGGGTTCGTCGCGGCCAACCTCGCGGGATCGGTCGCGCTGTTCCAGGCGGCGCGGGCCTCGGGCGTGCGGCATCTGCTGTTCCTGTCGAGCCGGGCGGTGCATGGCGGCTGGCCCGCGGGGGCGGAGCTGACCGACGATCTGGACGCCAAGCCCGACACGCTTTACGGCGTGGTCAAGGCGCGGGCCGAGGACGCGCTGTTCAAGATAGCCGGTCCCGGCTTCGTGCCGGTTTCGCTGCGCGCGACGGGGGTCTATGGGCCGCCGGGGCCGGGGCAGCGGCACAAATGGGCGGATCTCTTCGACGATTTCCGCGCGGGCCGCCCCATCGCGCCGCGCCGGGGCACCGAACTGCACGGCGCGGATCTGGCCGCCGCGGCGCGGCTGATCCGGACGGCCCCGGCGGCGATGGTGGCGGGGCGGGCGGTGAACATGTCGGACATCCTGCTGGATCGGCGCGACCTGCTGGCGCTGCTGGCCGAGGCCGAGGGGATCGGCCATCCGTTGCCGCCGGAAAGCGAGGCGCCGCTTGCCGTGCTGCGCTGGGACCGGGCGCGGATGCTGGGCTGGCGGCCGGGCGGGATGGCGCGGTTGCGCGCCACGCTGCCCGCCTTGCAGTAAACGCTCAGTGCGAGATCATCCAGGGCCGCTTGGCCGGAAAGCTTTTCGATCCGTCCGGGCGGGGCAGCGGGCCGCTGTTCGTCCTGGCCCCGCCCGAACAGCAGCCGCAGCCCGGCCCGTGGCCCGAACGTTGGGTTCGTGCCTTGCGCGCTCGTTGGTCTCATGCGCCTTGCGGGTGGCGGCGCCGACGATGGCCAGCTTGGGCGGCGTGAAGATCGCGCGCGCCGCGGCCCCGGGCCATGTCACAGATCGGGCGCCCGCGGCACGTCCACCGAGCCGTCGAGGAACCTGGTCGGTCCCGCGCTGCCCGGCTTGATGTCGAAATCGAAGATGTCGGTCGGCGGCCAGAGCGTGGCACAGGCAATGGGAATGTCCACAACGCCCGGGATATGCCCCTGCACCGGCGCGGTGCCGAGGATCGCGTGGGCCTGCGCGCCGGTATAGCCGAATTTCCTGAGGTATTCGATGGCCTTGAGGCAGGCCTGGCGATAGGCGATGTGGACGTCGAGGTAATGCTGCTTGCCCTGCTCGTCGACCGAAATCCCCTCGAAGATCAGGTAGTCGTCATATTTCGGCGTGATGGGCGAAGGTTTGAAGATCGGGTTCCTGATCCCGTATTTCGCCACGCCATCCCTTGATGAGATCGACCTTGATGTGCAGCCAGCCCGCCATCTCGATGGCGCCGCAGAAGGTGATCTCTGCCATCGCCCTGGCTGAAATGCAAATCGCCCATCGAAAAGCCCGCGCCGTCGACATAGACGCGGAAGTAGATCTTGCAGCCGCGGCTGAGATCCTTGATGTCGCGGTTGCCGCCATGTTCACGCGGCGGCACGGTGCGGGCGCCCTCGCCCGCGGCCTTGTCGCGGGCCTCGCCCGTCAGCTTGCCCATATGAGCCGGCTGGGTGTTGGGCAGCGCGGCCAAGGGGGCACGCGGGCCGGATCGGTGTCGATCAGCGCCTTTTCGCGGGCGTTCCACATGTCCAGCATCTTGCGGTCGGGCAGGCAGCCGATCAGGCCGGGATGGATGAGACCTGCATATTTCACCCCCGGCTCATGGCGGGACGAGGTGAACATGCCGTGGAAATCCCAGATCGACTTCTGCGCCTCGGGGAAATGCTCGGTCAGGACACCGCCCCCGTTCTTCTTGGAGAAGAAGCCGTTGAAGCCCCAGAGCATCTCGTCCTTGGTGCCGATATCGAGGATCTAAACCACCAGCAAGTCGCCGGGCTGGGCCCCTTCGACGCCGATGGGGATGTAGGGATGCCAGCGGTTGTGCACGCACTCGTTCGTGTGCGGGCTTTCGCCGAGATTCACCGAGATGAGGGTGTCAGCCATGGCGTTGTCCTCTCTTGCTGCCGGGGTTGAAGGTTCAGACGGACAGGAATCTCGAGACCTTGGCCTCGTCGATCCCGTCGCGCGGGCTGTCATGGACGACGCGGCCGTTCTCGATCACCATCACGCGGTCGGCCACGTCGAGGGCGAAGCTGAGCACCTGTTCCGAGACGACAATGGACAACCCCCGCTGGTCGCGCATGCGGCGCAGGGTGCGGGCCATGTCGCGGATGATGTTGGGCTGGATGCCCTCGGTCGGCTCATCGAGCAGAAGCACCTTGGGGTCCGAGGCCGGTGCCCGGGCAATCGCAAGCTGCTGCTGCTGGCTGCCCGACGGGTTGCCGCCGCGGCGGGACTTCATTTCCAGAAGGACCGGGAACAGTTCGTAGATATCGCCCGGCACCTCCTTCTTGCCGGTGACAGTCAGGCCGGTCTCGACGTTTTCCTGCACCGCCATGGCGGAAAAGATCATCCGCCCCTGCGGCACATAGGCGATGCCGCTGGCCACCCGCTGGTGGGATTTCAGCCCGGTGACCTCGGCCTCGCCCACGCGGACGGTGCCGCCCGTGGCGGGCACGATGCCCATCAGCCTCTTCATCAGCGTGGTCTTGCCCATGCCGTTGCGGCCCATGATCGCGACGATCTCGCCCGGCGCGACGTTCAGGTGCAGCCCGTGCAGGATTTCCGATTGCCCGCAGGCGGCGTGCAGGTCGATGACGTTCAGCATGTCGCGTCTCCTCTATGGCCCAGATGGACTTCGATGACCCTGGGGGCGTTCTTGACCTTGTCCATCTTGCCCTCGGACAGGGCCTTGCCCTGGTGCAGGACGGTGACGCGGGTCGCGATGTCCTGGGCGACGCCCATGTCGTGCTCGATCACGATCACCGAGCGGTGGTCGATGATGCGGTTGAGCAGTTCAGCGGTCTTCTTGCGCTCGGCCACCGACATGCGGGCCACGGGCTCGTCCAGCATCAGAAGTTCGGGATCCTGGATCAGCAGCATCCCGATTTCCAGCCACTGCTTCTGCCCATGACCGAGGAAGGCGGCCTTTTCGTCCAGCAGATCGGCCAGGAAGATCGTCTCGGCGATCTCCTGGATGCGGTCCTTGACCTCGGCATCGCGGCGGAAGAACAGCGAACCGAAGACGCCGTGCCCGCGCGGGAAGCTGAGTTCG
>NZ_DSDD01000103.1:0-6176 GCF_011048875.1 Rhodovulum sp. | reverse complement strand
GGATCCTTGTCGTGGACGATGACCTGCCCGACCTGCCCGATCTGCTGGATATCGCCTGATCCGGGTTTCGCATGCGAAACCGGCGCGCGCCGCTCAGGCGCGCGTCTTCAGCCAGCGGCGCAGGTCTTCGGCCAGCGCCGCATCCACCCCCGCCCCTGACAGCGTCAGCCGCCTGCGCCCGGCCTTCAGCGCGATGCCGGGGGCGATGTCTTCGGCCGCTTCGGGGGTCTTGGCCCCCTGCCCTTGCAGCGCGCGTTCCAGCACCGCGCGTTCGGCCCTGGCATCCTCGGGTGCCGCGCGGTGCAGCGCCTCGGCCAGGTACCCGCGGAACCCGGGCTCGGCCTGCAACCGCCCGGCCAGCGCAAGCCCCAGATGCTCGGGGATCGCGGCGGGAAAGCGCAGGACATCGTCCAGCGCCTCGACCAGCGCGGTAAAGGCCATGATCTTGGAGCGTTTCGGCGCAGGCGCGGCCGCGAACAGCGCCGAAACGGCCGCCGCCCTGTCCCCGTAGACCCCCCGTTCCGCGGCCTCGACCGCGATATGGGCACGTTCGTAGAAGCTGAGGCCCGAGCGGATCTCGTTCTCCTCGACCATCGCGCGATAGGCCTCCGGCGCGCCCTGGGGGCTGCGCACCAGCGCCTGGACATGGGCGAAGCGGTCCGCGCCGGTTTCGGCATGCAGGCGGCGCAGCGCGGTCAGCCGCCGCCAGCCGGAAATCAGCCCGTAGCGCCCCTGCCCCAGATCGACCACCTCGATGGGCATCTGCTGGCCGCGGTCGCGCAGGCTGGCGATCAGCGGCGCCAGTTCGGCCTCGTCCATCCCGATCCGGTCGCGCGCCAGATGCGCCTCCTCGACCGCGGCCAGCGGCAGGCGCATCACGAAGCGGCCCTCGGCGCGGGCGCTGTGCAGTTCGTGGGCGACCTCTTCCAGGGCGGCGCGCGCGGCGGCATCGCCCGAGACCTCGGCGATCGGTGCGGGCGGGCGGCGGTAGGTTGCGGCCACTCCCATTGCCTTGGTTTCAAGCCCCGCGCCGAAAAGCTCGGGGTCGGCGGGGCTCAGACGTTTGCGTTTGGCCATGATGCTGGTCCCTTTTCCTGCGCGATCCGCGGCGAGTTTCGCATGCGAAATCTTACTCGGCCGCCAACCCGGCGCGCGCCCGTTCCTCGCGCCGCCAGATACCCAGCAGAAGCCGCTTGAAGGCGGCATAGGTCTCGTCGAAGGTGGCGCGCCCGCGCACATAGGTATCGCGGTTGAAGTCGCGGTAATCGGCCTCGTATATCCCGTTCACGCTTTCGCCCGCCTGACCGATCAGCGCGGTGAAATCCTGCCGGTAGGGCGACAGCGTGCGGCCCATATAGGCCTGCATCAGCGCGGCCATCTCGGCCTGCTGGGCGGCGTCGTAGCGGGTGACGATGGCCTGCACCGCGTCCCATTCGAAGGCCAGTTCCTCGCGCCCCAGCGCGCGGGCGGCGATGTTCTCGCCTTCCTCGATCGAGGAAAAGGTCGCGTGCAGCATGTCGAAGAAGCGGCCCGTGGAATCGAACTCGACGAAGCTGGCACCGACGGGCACCAGCAGGATGTCGGCCGCGGCCAGCCCGTTGATCGTGAGATAGCCAAGCGCCGGGGGGGTGTCGAGGAACACCAGGTCATAGCGGTCGAGCACGCCACCCGTCTCCAGCGCCTCGGAGAGCGCATCCCACAGCTTCCAGGAGCGGGCATTCATCCGCCAGACGGGGATCTGGAATTCCGACCAGTAAAGGTTCAGCTGCGCCCCGATCAGGTCGATATTGGGCCAGTGGGTCGGCCGGATGACGTCGGCGGGGCCCAGCTTGATCGCCTCGGACAGTGTCTCGTCCAGCGGCAGCGGCGCCTCGCCCCGGTCGAGCCTGCGCTGGTTCTCGGCCCTCAGATGTTCGCCGTAATGGCGCGCGAGCAGCGGGAAGACGGTGTCCCATTCATCAGCGACCCGGGCGCCGAAGATCGAGGTCATCGAGCCCTGGCTGTCCAGATCGACCACCAGCACCTTGTAGCCGTCAAGTGCAGCCGACATCGCCAGATGCGCGCAGGTGCTGGTCTTGCCGACGCCGCCCTTGAAATTCGCCACCGCCACGACCTTGGCGGGCAGGCCCTGCGGCCGGTAGGGCAGGTATTCCTTGGCCTTGGACCCGGCGGCCCCGAAATGTGCCCTGAGCCGCAGCACCTCGTCCAGGCTGAACCATTTCGCCCCGCCCTCGGTCTCGGAAACGCCCTGGGGCAGGTCGGGATTCTCGCGCAGGACGCGGCGGAAATGGGCGGGCGCGACCGGGATCAGGTAGCGGGTGATCTCCCAGGTGGAAAACGGGCGCAGGCGGCGGGTGCCGGTCTCGTCCAGCCCGCGGCCCGCCAGATCGGCCCGGCCGCGTGCGCAGGCCTCGGCGATGGCCTGAAGACCGGCGGTCCCGGTAGGGGGCGGCAGGTCGGCCATCGCCTTGTCGGGCGAGATGTTGAAATAGGGAGGCAGTTCGTTGCCCTGCATGCTCGACCCCCGATGTATCGCCTTTTGGCCAATGTGCCATAAAAGACGATACACGCAAAGCGAAACGTCTCTTCCCTGCTTTTTTCTTGGCAAATCCGGCTTGATTCGGGCTTTCGGGCCGTTCGGGCAGGGGGGTCTGCCGGTGCTGTCGTGTTAGTTTTGTGTTATTTCACGGTTACGAGGTCTCGCCTGTATCGCGAAATCCCTTTTGTTTCAGGCGTTCCGGGGGGGTCGGACCCGCCCTTTGCGACTCCGAAACCCCGATGAAACGACTCCGATCCCACGCTCGGGCGACTCCGATCCCCCGATGGGTGCGCGGTCGGGCTGGACGGACTTATCCACAGGCCTTAGGGTGGGGCGTCAATGAAACCCCGAAAACGGGGCCCCGAAAACGGGGACAGTCCGGAAAACCGGGCGGGGCAGGCAAGAGGCAGGACGGGCATGAGCGGGGCGATCTCCCTCCAGCAGGATTTCTTCGTCTGCGATTTCTTCGCGGCGGTGCCCAAGCATGACCTCGCCTCGATGGAGCATCCGCTGTTCTCGCTCTCGACCCGGCCCGATCGGCGCATCCTCGAATACGAGCATAACGGCGTGCAGGTGACGGTGACGCCCTCGGTGAAGGGGCGGGCCACGATCTTCGATGCCGATATCCTGATCTTCTGCATCTCCCAGCTGATGGCCGCGCTCAATGCCGGCCGGCCCACCGCGCGCACGCTGACGCTGACCGCGCATGACCTGCTGGTGGCCACCGGGCGCGAGACCTCAGGCGACGGCTACAAGCGGCTGCGCGAGGCGTTCGAGCGGCTGGCGGGCACGCGGATCACCACCAATATCGTCACGGGCGACCAGGAGACGACCACCGGCTTCGGCCTGATCGAGGCCTGGCAGATCGTGCGCAAGACCCGCGGCGGACGGATGGTCAGCGTCGCGGTCACGCTCAGCGAATGGCTTTACCGCGCGATTCTGGCGAAATCGGTGCTGACGCTCAGCCGCGATTATTTTCGCATGCGAAAACCGCTGGAGCGGCGGCTTTACGAACTGGCCCGCAAGCATTGCGGCCGCCAGGCCGCCTGGCAGGTCTCGGTCGAGACGCTGTGCAAGAAATCGGGTTCCGCCAGCCCGCGGCGCGTCTTTCGCGCCATGCTGCGCGAGATCATCCGCGAGGGCCGCATCCCCGATTACGACCTGACCGAGGAACCGGGCGACCTGATCCGCGTCACGCCGAAATCGGCCCTGGTCGAGCCGGGGCAGGGCCGTGGCCCGATCCTCTCGCCCGCGGCGCTGGACGAGGCCCGCGCCCTGATCCCCGGGGCGGATGTCTACGCGCTCGAGGCCGAATGGCGCGCGATGTGGGCCGCGATGGGCCGCAAGGCGCTGCGCAGTCCGGACAAGGCGTTCCTGGGCTGGGTCCGGCGGCGGGCGATCACGTGAACCCTCGGTGCCGTCGGCTGTTCGCGGGCGGGGGCCGTTTCCCGGTTACCGTCGGCAGGAGATGAGGCATGGTCCCCGCAGAACGATCGATCCTGAAGGCGCAGTTTGCGGGAGCAGTGGCCATGGCGGGCGCGCTCTGCCTGCTGGCGGGCACCGCTTTCCGCTTCGTGCCGACCGAAGCGTTTCCGGGAGCGCTCGCCCGCATCCTGGACAGTCTGTCGCCCTGGTTCCTGGCGCTGGCCCTGCTGGCGGCGGCAATGGCCGCGGCGCTTGGCGTCCGGCGCACCGGTTTCGGGCTGGGTGTCCTTGCAGGGCTCGCGCTTGGCCAGCTTGCCCTGCAACACCGGGCGCTGAGCCTGCCGCTGGCGCCCGAGCGGGCGGCGGATATCCGCGTGCTGTTCTTCAATGCGCTCGGCGGGAATGCCGCCTTCGGCGACCGGATCGTATCGGCCGTGCTGGCGACGGACGCGGATATCGTCGTCATCGCCGAGGGCAAGGCCATCTACCCCGCGCTGGCGCGCCTGCGTGCGCATTACGCCTTCGTGTCGCCCTGCGCCTTCGAGGCCTGCGAACTGGTCGTCGCGACCCGGATCCCGCCGAAACGGTTCTGGCGCCTCAGCCTGAACCCGGTCTGGGACAATCGCTATGCCGTGGCCGAGATGCACACCGCAGGCGGCGCCGAATTTCATCTCGCCGCCAGCCATCTTGCGAAGCCCTGGCTGGTCGGCATTTCCGAGGCCGAACTGGCACGCCTGACCGCGCAATATGACTGGCTGCCGGGTCCGGTGGTCGCCCTGGGCGATTTCAATGCCGCGCCCTGGAGTCTGGGGATGCGGCGCCTGCTGAGGCGCACCGGCCTGCGCGCCCTGCGGGTGCCGCTGCCCACCTGGCCTGCCCGGGCCGGCGCGCTGGGGGTGCCGATCGACCATGTCCTCGTCCGCGACGGCGCGCGGGTCGTCCGCGTGCAGCCCTTCGGGGCAGGGCTGAACTCCAACCATCGCGGTTTCGTGGCGGATATCGCCCTGCCCTGAATGCCGGGCGGCAGGGGGTGCTAGCGGGACTGGCCCGGAACCGTAAGCCGGCCGAACCGGGTGCTGGCAGCGGCCCAGTGCAGCAGGCCCGGCAGCATCAGCCCGGCCAGGATCCCCAGCACGAGATGGATCTCGATCGCCGCGATCCCGAAGGAGTCCAGCAGCAGCCGCATCCCCGAGGTGCCGAACGGATGGTAGAGATAGATCGTGAAGGAGATCGGGCCGAGCCGATCCAGCAGCGCAATCCGGGGCAGGGCCAGCAGGGCGAGGGTGCAGGCGGACAGTCCGAAGGTCAGGCTTTGCAGATCCTGCCGCGCATTTGAGAATGACCCGGTGGCATGAAACTCTGCTGCATTCACCCAGCTTGCCAGGATAACGCCGACAAGCGCCATAACGATCAGCAGCCGGTGATGGGCGACGATCACAGCCCTGTGGCGGACGAAGATCGCTCCGAAGATGAAATAGGGCGCGAGGTATATCGCCTGGTTCACCGAGAAGACGTTCACTGGTACCCCCCAGCGGCTCAGGGAAGCCAGCAGCGCCAGCGCGAAGCAGGCCCAGACCAACCGTCCCCGGGACAGCACGTCAATCACGCCGAAAGCGACGAAGATGACCAGGATGGCCTGCAGGAACCAGTAATGGGCGTAGGGAAAGACATAGGCGCGCCATGGCGCATCGATCATGTCGAAGCGGGTCTGCACCAGATGCGAAGCGATCAGGAAGGCGGTGATCGCCACCGCCCCCGGTAACAGCAACCGACGCATCTTGCCGACAAGGAAACGCGGCAGGTCGCGCGGCTGGACGGGGCGCAGCGCGTAGACGAAACCCGCGATGAAGGCAAAGAGCGGCATGCGCAGGTCGATCAGGAAATCGGAAAAGGCCCGCAAGGCGTGGTCGTCCGGCAAGCCCAGGCCGCCTTCCGGGTCGATGCCGATGACATGGTAGGACACCAGAAGGAGTACGGCGATCGCCCGGGCGGTCTCGACGGGCATGTCGTTTTCCCGGGCGGTAAAGATGTTCGCGAACCTGTTGGCCACGGCAAATCACATGTATCTTGAATACTGTTCTGGACCCCGGCTGACAAAAGACGATGGGGGATATCCTGGCAATAGTCGTTTGGAAGGGGGCAGACCGATGACCACGCAGCGGATCAAGTCGGGGCTCGGTTGGGCCATGGTGTTTGGCCTTGCCGGGGGGGG
>NZ_DSDD01000032.1:0-6192 GCF_011048875.1 Rhodovulum sp. | reverse complement strand
CTAGCGGCCTATTCGGCCGCGCGCGCCTGCGCCTGGTCCGGGCTGTCGCCTTCCTCGCGGGGCTTGGGTGCCCGGGGACGGCGGGCCCGGCGCGGTTTCTCTGCCGGACGTTCCTCGGTCGCCCCGGAGGCGTTGGCGGGGCGTTCCTCGGGGGTCTCGACAAGGGTGCTTTCGCCATCAGTGTCGTCGAGGTCGATCACCTCGGCCATCTCGGCCATGCGCTGGCCGGTCTCGTGGACCGTGGTGTCGCGGCGGGGCTGCTGCTCGCCCTCGGGGCGGTCGTCGGCGCGATCGTCGCGGCCACGCTCGCGGCCCTGCTGGGCCTCGTGCTGCTCGCGGCGGGCGTCCTGCTCGCGTATCGCCTCGCTCAAAAGCCTTGTGTAATGCTCGGCATGCTGCTGGAAGTTCTCGGCCGCGACGCGGTCATTCGAGAGCTGCGCATCACGGGCAAGCTGGTTGTATTTCTCGATGATCTGCTGCGGCGTGCCGCGGACCTTGCCCTCGGGCCCGGAACTGTCGAAGACCCGGTTGACAATATTGCCCATCGAGCGCTGACGGTTCGACTTGGAGCGCGAACGTGACTTGGATGGTCTCATGCGATTACTGGTTTCCAGCCTTGTATTGGCGTGATCGGGCGGGTGCAGCGCCGCGCGGGCGCCTTGGCCTCGTCCGTGTCCTGTCTGCCGACCTGTGTCTGGCTTGTGCAGTGCGGGAGCGCCGAACGGCTCGCTCCCGCGTCCCGTATCTGCGCGCCCCGAGTAAGCACGCCACAAGCGCGCTGACAAGGGAAATCTACACAAAATGCGCCTTTTTGGCGAGGAATGCGCGCGGCACGCAACGTCTGTTCCGTCACGCCCCCGGTGCCGCGGCGCGGGCCTCGACCGCACGGTCACGCCCATCGAGATCGGGATGGAGGGCGAGGATTTCAAGACCCGCGGCGGACAGAAGGGCGCGGACCGCCTGTCCCTGCGTCGGGCCGATCTCGACGATCAGCCGGCCGCCGGGCGCCAGATGCGCCGCCGCCCCGGCGGCGATGGCCCGGTAGGCGGACAGCCCGTCGCCCGCGTCGGTCAGGGCACCCCGCGGTTCATGGGCCAGTTCGGGGGCGAGGCCGGGCATTTCCGAGGCCGCGATATAGGGCGGGTTCGACACGATCAGGTCGAACCGCCCGGAAATGCCCCGGAACCAGTCGGCCTGCAGGAACGCGGCGCGTTCGATGCCCAGCGCCCGGGCATTGTCGCGCGCGACGGCGAGGGCGGGTTCGGAAATATCTGCGCCGATACCTTTGGAATCAGGGCGCTCGGCCAGCAGGGTCAGCAATATGCAGCCCGAGCCGGTGCCAAGGTCAAGCACGCGGCCAAAGGGCGCGGCCAGCGCCGCGGCGATCAGCGTTTCGGTTTCGGGGCGGGGGTCCAGCACGTCGGGGCAGACCCGGAAATCGCGGCCATAGAAGGCGCGGATCCCGGTGATGTGCGAGACGGGTTCGCGGGCGGCGCGGCGCGCGACCGACGCCTCGAACCGGGCGGCGGCCTCGGGCGGCAGCGGATCGGGCAGCACCAGCGTCAGCCGCCCCGGCGCGATCCCCAGCGCGTGCGCCAGCAGGCGGCGCGCATCGCGGGGGGCATCGGGAACGCCTGCCGCTGCCAGACGCGGGATCGCCGCGGCCAGCGCCTGCTGCCCGGTCATCCCTCCATCTCGGCCAGAAGGCTGGCCTGGTCGTCGGCGATCAGCGCGTCGATCACCTCGTCCAGATCGCCCGCCATGATCTGGTCCAGCCGGTAGAGCGTCAGGTTGATCCGGTGGTCGGTCATCCGGCCCTGCGGGAAATTGTAGGTGCGGATGCGTTCGGACCGGTCGCCCGAGCCGACCTGCGATTTCCGCGTCGCGGCGCGTTCGTCCGCGGCCTTCTGGCGTTCCATGTCGTAAAGCCGCGCGCGCAGCACCGCCATGGCGATGGCGCGGTTGTGGTGCTGGGACTTTTCCGAGGACGTGACCACGATGCCGGTAGGCAGGTGGGTGATCCGCACCGCGGAATCGGTGGTGTTGACGTGCTGGCCGCCTGCCCCGCTGGCGCGCATCGTGTCGATGCGGATCTCGGTGGCGGGAATGTCGATATCGACCTCCTCGGCCTCGGGCAGGACGGCGACGGTGGCGGCCGAAGTATGAATGCGCCCGCCCGATTCCGTCTCGGGCACGCGCTGAACGCGGTGGACGCCCGATTCGTATTTCAGCCGGGCAAAGACCCCCTCGCCCTGCACATTGGCGACCACTTCCTTGATGCCGCCCAGTTCGGTCTGGGACTCCTCGAGGATGGTGAATTTCCAGCCCTTCGCCTCGGCGTAACGCTGATACATCCTGAGCAGGTCACCGGCGAACAGCGCGGCCTCTTCGCCCCCCGTTCCGGGGCGAATCTCGATGATGGCGGGGCGGGCGTCGGCGGCGTCCTTCGGCAGCAGCGCCAGGCGCAGGGCCTGTTCCATATCGGGCAGGCGGGCGCGCAGCGCGGGCATTTCGTCCTCGGCCAGCGCGCGCATCTCGGGGTCGGACAGCATCGCCTCGGCCTGGGCGATCTCGTCCATGAGGTGCAGATAGGCGGCGATCTGCTCGGCCACCGGCTTCAGCTCGGCATATTCGCGGCCCACCTGCGCGAAGTCCCCCCGCGCCCCTTCGGCAAGGCGGGCTTCGAGGAATTCGAAGCGGCGGGTGATCTGGTCGAGTTTTTCGCGAGGAACCATGCCGCTCTGTCGCCCGAAGCCGGGGCGCGGTCAAGACCCGAGCCGGGCGCGCAACTGCTCTTGCCAGCGGGCCAGCCGTGCCGCGTTCACGCCCAGATCGGACTGCCCGTAACGCGAGCGCGAGAACGCCGCCCAGGTCGCGCCATCGTCCTTGGGCAGGGCCTTGATCGAGATGTAGTCGGGAAAGCCCATGATCCGCGAGCGCTGGACATAGGTCATCCACAACTCCTCGGGGCTGCCCGCGATGCGGCTTGTGTTCGGCTCGGCCAGCGCGACGGCGTCAATCGCGCGGGCCAGCGCCTCGGGGCTGACGGCATAGGCAGGCGCGGTGCGGTCGCCGCCCTCGGGACGGACGAGGATCGCGTTGGGGGTGCCCGGTTTCTCGGCGGTCAGCGGATCGACATGCCAGACGCCCGGATCGTCCGCAACCTTGCGGAAATAGACCGCACCCGCAGCCGAGGTCAGCATCAGCATGACAGCGAGATACATGAGGATTTTCATTGGCCTGCTCCGTTGTCCTTACGTCTGCTCCAGCCCCAGAGGCAGATCAGTTCGACCGCCACATGCGCCCCTGCGACCGCCGTGATGCCCGAGGGGTCGAAGGGCGGCGAGACCTCGACCACGTCGCCGCCGACCATGTTCAGGCCGGCCAGCCCGCGCAGCATCGCCGCGGCCTGTGCACTGGTCAGCCCGCCCCAGACCGGCGTGCCGGTGCCGGGCGCGAAGGCCGGGTCCAGCGCGTCGATGTCGAAGCTGACATAGGCGGGTACGTCCCCCACCACCTGACGGATGCGGGCGACCGTCGCGGCCGGGCCGTTGTCATGGACGAAGGGCGCGTCGATCACCGTGATCCCCATCGGGTCGGGATTGTCGGTGCGGATGCCCACCTGAACCGAGCGCGCGGGGTCGATCAGCCCCTCGCGCACCGCCTTGCGGAACATCGTGCCGTGGTCGATCCGCTGCGGGCCGCCATCCTCCCAGGTGTCGGAATGGGCGTCGAACTGGACCAGCGCCAGGGCCCCGTGGCGGACGGCATGGGCGCGCAGGATCGGCAGCGAGATCGAATGATCGCCTCCCAGCGCGATGCAGGCCGCGCCCGCATCGAGGATCCCCGCGACATGGGCCTGAAGCACCGCCGGAAACTCCGCCACGGTCGCATAATCGAAGGCCAGATCGCCGTAATCGACGATGTCGAACGCCTCCATCGGGTTGAAGCCCCAGCCATAGGGCGCGTCGCAGGCCTGAAGCGCGCTGGCCTCGCGGATCGCGCGCGGGCCCAGCCGGGTGCCGGGCCGGTTCGTCACCGCCTGATCGAAGGGGATGCCGGTCACCGCCAGATCGACCCCCGCCAGATCCTTGGTCAGCGTGCGCCGCAGGAACGAGGTCACGCCGCCAAAGGCGTTTTCATAGGACAGCCCCCGGTGACCCTGCCGCGTGATCGCGGTGTCCACCTGCCGTTTCGCGTCTTCGAGTGCCATGTCGCCTCCGTTCGGGGGCCACGATACCGCCCTGCGCGCCCCTTGCCAGCCCTGCCTTTACATCCGGGCGCGCATTTGCCCAACTCCCTGCACACGCCCCCAGCCGGAGATTGCCGATGAGCCCCGACGAATCCGATGCCCTGGTCCATGACCCCAAGGGCGGCATGCCCCGGCTGATCGAGATCATGCGCCGGTTGCGCGACCCCCGGACGGGCTGTCCCTGGGATATCGAGCAGGATTTCGCGTCGATTGCCCCCTACACGATCGAGGAAGCCTATGAGGTCGCCGACGCCATCGCCCGCGAGGCATGGGACGAGCTGGAGGGCGAGCTGGGCGATCTGCTGTTGCAGACGGTCTATCACGCCCAGATCGGCGCCGAGGCGGGGCTGTTCGACTTCGACTCGGTGGTCAATGCGATTGCCGACAAGATGGTGGCGCGCCACCCCCATGTCTTCGGCGACGAAAGCCGCGACAAGACCGCCGAGCAGCAGACCCGCGACTGGGAGGCGATCAAGGCGGCCGAGCGCGCGCGGAAGGCCGCGCATGGGGTGCTGGACGACGTGGCGCTGGCCCTGCCCGCGCTGACCCGCGCGGTCAAGTTGCAAAAGCGCGCGGCACGGGTGGGATTCGACTGGCCCGAGATCGGCCAGGTCGTCGACAAGATCGTCGAGGAGGCCCACGAACTGGCCGAGGCGCGGGCCACGATGACCGAGGCCGAGGTGTTCGAAGAATTCGGCGACATGCTGTTCGCCATGGCCAATCTGGCGCGCCACCTGAAGCTCGACCCCGAAGAGGCGCTGCGCGCGACGAATGCGAAATTCACGCGTCGGTTCAATGCGGTGGAGGCCACACTTCGGGAAAGGGGCAAGCGGCCCGAGGACTCGGATCTGGCCGAAATGGATGCGCTGTGGGAGGCGGCGAAGGCGGCCGAGCGGGCGTCCTGAGCGGCGGGCGGCCCCGTTACCCGACAGAAACGATCATGTATTGACCTGACATTTTTTGTCGGATTTAACCGAAGCACAGGATCCGCCAAAGGACAGGAGATTCCGTGACTTTCCGCACCGCCCTGATGGCCAGCGTGGCCGCCGCCATTCTGGCCCCGGCCGCCCAGGCCGACGTGAACATCTATTCCTACCGCCAGCCCGAACTGATCCAGCCGCTGCTGGACGCCTTTACCGCCAAGACCGGGATCGCGACCAATGTGGCCTTTCTGGACAAGGGTCTGGTCGAACGGCTTCAGGCCGAGGGCGCGCGCAGCCCGGCCGACATCATCCTGACCGTCGATATCGCGCGGCTGTCCGAGGCGGTCGCCGCAGGTGTGACGCAGGCCGTCGAGAGCGAAGCGCTGGCCGCCGGTATCCCCGACGCCTTTCGCGACCCCGACAACCACTGGTTCGGCGTGACCACCCGGGCGCGGATCGTCTATGCGTCCAAGGACCGTGTCGATCCGTCCGAGGTGACCACCTACGAGGATCTGGCCGATCCGAAATGGAAGGGGCGGATCTGCACCCGGTCGGGCACGCATGACTACAACCTCGCCCTGTTGTCGGCGGTGATCCACCACCACGGCGAAGAGGCCGCCAGGACATGGCTGGAAGGCGTCAAGGCCAACCTTGCCCGCAAGCCCGAGGGCAATGACCGTGCGCAGGTCAAGGCGATCTGGGCCGGGCAATGCGACATCAGCCTCGGCAACACCTATTACATGGGCCGGATGATCGCCGACCCGGAACAGAAGGACTGGGCGAATGCGGTCAACGTGCTGTTCCCGACCTTCGAGAATGGCGGCACCCATGTGAACGTCTCGGGCGTGGCGATGACAAAGGCGGCGCCGAACCGGGACGAGGCGTTGAAATTCATGGAATTCCTCGCCTCGCCCGAAGCGCAGCAAATCTATGCCGAGGTGAACAACGAATACCCCGTCGCCCCCGGCGCGCAGCCGTCGGACCTGGTGGCAAGCTGGGGCGCGTTCACGCCCGACG
>NZ_DSDD01000436.1:0-6292 GCF_011048875.1 Rhodovulum sp. | reverse complement strand
GCCGCCCGAACGGCCGCTCTCGGCGCGCACCGCGCGGCTGCAACGCGCGCTGAACAACCATTTCGAGGCGCTGATCCTCTTCACCGCCGCCACCGTGCTGGTCACGCTCTCGGGCCAGTCCTCGCTCTTCACCGCGATCTGCGCCTTCATCTATCTCGGCGCGCGCATCCTCTATGTCCCGGCCTATGCGCTCGGCTGGACGCCCGGCCGCTCGATCCTCTGGGCCGTGGGCTTCCTCGCCACGCTGCTGATGACCCTGGCCGCGCTCCTGTGACTTCTTCTGGCCGGAAATATCCTCGGGGGGGGCCGCGCCAGGGGCGCGGCGGGGGGCAGACGGCCCCCCTGCCCCCGCCAGACACCCGAAAGAAGTCCGATGAAAGTCCGATCGAATTCCGACAGCCCGAACCGTCAAGGGAGACCCCATGGCAAGCTATGACGTGATCATCATCGGCGCCGGCCCCGGCGGCTATGTCTGCGCCATCCGCTGCGCGCAACTCGGCCTGAAAACCGCCTGCGTCGAGGGGCGCGAGACCTTGGGCGGCACCTGCCTCAACGTGGGCTGCATCCCCTCCAAGGCGCTGCTGCACGCCTCCCACCAACTCCATGAATCCCAACACAATTTCGAGAAGATGGGGCTGAAGGGCGCGGCACCCAAGGTCGACTGGCAACAGATGCTCGCCTACAAGGACGAGGTCATCGCCCAGAACACCAAGGGCATCGAATTCCTGTTCAAGAAGAACAAGATCGACTGGATCAAGGGCTGGGCCAGCATCCCCGAGCCCGGGCTGGTCACCGTCGGCGACGAGACCCACAAGGCGAAAAACATCGTGATCGCAACGGGTTCCGAACCTGCCACCCTTCCGGGGATCGAGATCGACGAAAAGATCATCGTCTCCTCGACCGGCGCGCTCAGCTTGCCGAAGATCCCGAAGAAACTGGTTGTGATCGGCGCAGGCGTAATCGGGCTGGAACTGGGCTCCGTCTATGCCCGTCTCGGCGCGCAGGTGACAGTGCTGGAATATCTCGACCAGATCACCCCCGGTCTGGATGCCGAGATCGCCCGCAGCTTCCGATCCATCCTGAAGAAACAAGGGCTTGAGATCATCACCGGCGCCGCCGTCCAATCCGCCGAGGCGCTGAAGACCAAGGCCAAGGTGACCTACAGGCTCCGCAAGGATGACAGCGAACACCAGCTGGATGCCGATGTGGTCCTCGTCGCCACGGGGCGCAAACCCTTCACCCAGGGCCTCGGCCTCGACGCGCTGGGGGTGGCGCTGACCCAACGCGGCCAGATCGCGACGGACGGCCGGTACAAGACCTCCGTCAACGGCCTATACGCCATCGGCGACGCGATCGAGGGGCCCATGCTCGCCCACAAGGCCGAGGACGAGGGCATGTCCGTCGCGGAAATCCTCGCGGGCCAGAAAGGCCATGTGAATTATGGGGTTATCCCCGGCGTGATCTATACCGCGCCCGAGGTGGCGACGGTCGGCGCGACCGAGGAAAGCCTGAAGGAATCGGGCCGGGCCTACAAGGTCGGCAAGTTCTCCTTCATGGGCAATGGCCGGGCCAAGGCGATGTTCGCCGCCAACGGCTTCGTGAAGATCCTGGCCGATGCGGAAACCGACCGCATCCTCGGCGCCCATATCCTCGGCCCCAATGCGGGCGAGCTGATCCACGAGATCTGCGTCGCGATGGAATTCGGCGCCTCTGCCGAAGACCTCGCCCGCACCTGCCACGCCCATCCCACCTGTTCCGAAGCGGTGCGCGAGGCCGCGCTCGCCTGCGGTGACGGGGCGATCCACAGCTAGGCCCCGCTCAGGCTGCCAGCATCCTCAGCCCCTGGGTCACGTCGGTCCGGATCGCCAGCCGCAGCGCGGGTTCATCGCCCGCCCTGAGCGCCGCCAGGATCATCCGGTGGTGCTGCGGCGGCTCGGTCCGGCCCAGGCGGCCGTAAAGCGCGCGCATGGTGGGGCCAAGCTGAAGCCAGACGGTTTCGGCCATGGCCAGCATGGCGGGCGCCTGCGCGCGCAGGTAAAGCGCGCGGTGGAACTCCAGATTGGTGCGGATGAAGCCCACCGCATCGCCCCACGCGACCACCTCGCCGATCTCGGCGTTGATCTTCTGCATCCGCTCGATCAGCGCCATATGCGCCCGCGGCAGGGCGCGGCTGGCCAGTTCCGGTTCCAGCAGGGCACGCAGCGCCGCCAGTTCCTCGATCCGCTCGTTCGACAACTCGGGCGTCGCGACCCGCCCCGAGGAGGACAGCGTCAGCGCGCCTTCGGCCACCAGTCGGCGCACCGCCTCGCGCGCGGGGGTCATCGACACGCCGAATTGCCGCCCGATACCGCGCAAGGTCAGCGCGGCCCCCGGGGTCAGTTCCCCGTGCATGATCTGGGCTCTGAGCGTGCGGTAAAGCCGGTCATGGGCCGCGGTGCCCGTCTCGCCCGGCCGGGTCTGGATCAGCATGGACCGACTGTGATCACGGGCGCGGCAAACGTCAATCGCCGAAGCGCACCCGATGCAGCGCCGCCCCGTTCGCGCGCAGCCAGGACCGCGGGGCGGCATAGTCGGGCATCAACCGGCGCACCACGGCCCAGTAGGCAGGAGAATGGTTCATCTCGGCCAGATGCGCGACCTCGTGGGCGGCGACGTAATCCAGCACCTGCGGCGGCGCCATGATGAGCCGCCAGGAAAACATCAGATCCCCCCGCGACGTGCACGACCCCCAGCGCGAGCGGGTGTCGCGCAGCGTCAGCCGCCCATAGGGGCGGCCCAAGGCGCCTGCGTGGCGATCCACCGCCTCGGCCAGCGCGGCCCGGGCCTCGGCCTTGAGGAAGGCCTGCACCCGGCCCGCCACGCCCGCCGCGGGGCCGGGCACCGCCAGCGCCTCGTCGATCAGGCGCGGCGCGCGGCCGGGTCCGGTCACGATGGGCAGCGCGCGGCCGCGGAACGGCACGGTTCCGCCCAGCGCAACGGCGTGATCATCGGGCCGTGCGGCCAGGTGGCCGCGGATCCAGCCCTCCTTTTCGCGCAGGAAGACCAGCCCCTCGGCGATCGGCGCGCGGCGGGGCAGGGTCAGCGTCACCCGCCCGTCAAGCTGCGAGATACGCAGCGAATAGCGCCGCGCCCGCGCCGACCGGCGCAGCGCGACCTCAAGCGGGGGATCGCCGGGAAGGCGCGTGCTGTCCATCTCTGCCTCGTCCGATTTCCCGCTTCAATAGCATCCCAAAAGGGCTTTGACACGTCGGGGGACTTGTGGCAGGTGGCTGCAACCGCAAAGACATCACCCCCGAGAGGACCTCCATGCCAAAGGATGAATGGGGCGTAAAGCGCGTTTGCCCGAGTTGCGCGACCCGCTTCTACGACCTTCAGCGCGATCCGATGACCTGCCCCGCCTGCGGGAACAGCTTCTCGCTGGAAAGCCTGACCGCGGGCAAGGGCAGAACGCTGCTGACCGAGAAGGCGGCGCCGGTCAAGGCCGTTGTCGACGACGACCTGGAAACCGATGATGCCGTGATCGACGACGACGACGAGTCCAGCGATGTCGATCTGGGCGACGACGTGTTGGACGACGATAACGACAGCGTGTCGCTGGACGATCTGACCGACATGTCCGCGGATGACGACGACGAGACGTGATGCGTCCTTGCCGCCATTCCGGCTGATCGCCGGGATGGCGGCCTTGCCCCGCCGGTGACCTGAAACCGCGCAGCGGCCGGGCGCCGGCATGGCGGCGGCACTGCCTCGCACAGTCCTGCTTTCCCTGGCCAAGCGGCCTTTCACGCGCTCAAATTCCGGCGAAATGCCAGGCGGCGCATGTGCTGGAATGCCGGAGTGCCCGTCGCGATGGCGGGGATCGGGGCCGCGGCCACGGTAATCGCGGCACGGCGGGGCGAGCCCACCGCGATCTGGGCGACGCTGGGCTTCTTCACCGCGATGGAGGGGTTGCAGGCCGCAGGCTACGGCGTGGTGGACCAGTGCGGCGACCCGGCGAACCGGGCGGTAACGTTGCTGTCCTATCCGCATATCGCGATCCAGCCCCTTTTCATCAATGCCTTCGCGATGGCGCTGGTGGCCCATGCGGTGCCCGCGCGCACCCGCCGCGCGGTCTGGGCGATCTGCTCGGCCTCGGCGGCGGTGATGGTGTTCCAGTTGGTACCGGTCGAGGCGCTGGGGCAATGCAGACCGGGCGAGGTGCTGTGCGGGCCGGGGCTGTGCACGATCTCGGGGGAATGGCATATCGGCTGGGAAGTGCCGCTGAACGGGCTGTTCACGCCGCTGTCGGACTGGCTGGGGTTTTCGGCGAATTTCCCGACCTACCTGTTCGCTGCCTTCGTGGTGACGCTGATCTACGGCTCATGGCGCTTCGTGATCTTTCACGCGCTGCTCGGACCGGTCCTTGCGAACCTGCTGACCGACAACCCCAACGAGATGCCCGCCGTGTGGTGCCTGTTCTCGATCGCGCTGGTGCTGGTGGCGATGAGCCCGGCGATCCGGCGGCAGGTGGCCGGACCCGCGGCGGCCTAGCGCTGGATGCTGTCCAGCCAGCGCGCGATGGCGGCGATCTCGGCGCTGGTGCGGATCTCCTCGCCCGTGGGGGCGGTCAGCGCGACCGCCTCGCCCCGCATCGAGAAGCCGAAGATCGGCATCGGCCCGCCATGGGCGGCAAGTTCGGTCCGCCCGTCGATGACGGCGATCACCCGTGCCAGCGGAAAGGCATTCCCTGCGCCCGCGGCCAGCAGGGTCAGATCGGGCATCGCCACCGTCAGGATCGAGGCCATCGGTCCGTCGCCGCGCGCGTCCAGCCCGTGGCAGGTCGCGCAATGGGCGCGAAAGAGCGCCACGCCCGACGGCGGCTCGGCCGCAAGCGGCGTGGCGCCAAGGCCAAGGGCAACCAGGACGGTCGGGAGGCGCATGGCAGGACTCCGAATTCTCTGCGCCCAGGCTATCCCGTGGCGTCGCCGCGACGCCTTGACCGGGATCAACCGCCGATCGGGCTTGACGATCCCCGGGCGCGCGTAGAGATTCGGAAAATGAACGGCGAATTGAGCGAACTGGAGCATCTGCTCGACGCAGCCGAACTGCTGCGGGCCATTCAGGCACGACGCCCCGCAATCGCGCAATTCCACAACGAGGAGGCCCTGTTCGCCGACGGGCGGATGGCCGCGTTCCGTGGCCGGTACAATGGCGCGGCCGTGGTGCTGACGCTGTTCCACGGCGAGGGTCACGTCGATCGGACACGCCGCCGCAAGCGCGAATTCGACCGGCTGGAGACGGCGCTGGCGGACGGGCGGTTCCGGATAGCGCCGCTTGTGGCCGCCTGGCCCGGCGAGGGCATCACGATGACCGCCGAGGTGACCGGCAGGGGGCTGGATGCCGAGATTGCGGCGGCAGAGCCCGCCGGGCGCGACGCGCTGGTCGGCGAGGCGGGCGAATGGCTTGCCACCGTGCTGGCCGGGGCGCACCGGCAGGCGGTCTTCGGCGGGCGGCACTGGGTGCGTAACGCGGCGCGGCAGCTGGCCCGGGTCGGCGGGGCCGAGGACCGGGCGCTGGCCCGGACGCTGGGCACGCGGCTTGAGGCGTTGCTGCCGACGGTCACGGGAACGACCGTGACCCAGGCCCTCATCCATGGCGATTTCCGGCCCTGCAATCTGGTGCGCAGCAGCGAGGCGCTGTGCGGGATCGGGATGGCAGGCGCGCAATGGATGCCGGTGGCCCGCGATCTCGCCCGGTTCCTGGTCGATCTGCACCTGACCCATCCCCGGCCGGGCGGGCGCCGCGCCTTCGGCATAGATGCGGGCGACCTGGACGCCCTGAGCGCCCCGCTGGCCCTGCTGGAGAGGCGCGAGCGGGCGCGCCTTCTGCCCTTCTTCATCGGGGTCGAACTGGCCGACAGCTTCGCGCAGGGGGCGCAGGAACCGGGCCGGTCCGAGGCGTTATGTGCGGCGGTGGCCCATTTCCTCGACGGTAACGGGCTGCCGCTGCTCTGACCGTGCGCGGCGGTTCAGACCAGCCGCCCTTCCTGTAGATGCAGCACGCGGTCCATGCGCGCGGCAAGTTCAAGGTTGTGGGTCGCGATGAGCGCGGCAAGTCCGGTGCCGCGCACCAGGTCCATCAGCGCGGCAAAGACCCGGTCCGAGGTGGCGGGGTCGAGATTCCCCGTGGGCTCGTCGGCCAGCAACAGCCGCGGTCGGTTGGCCAGCGCCCGGCAGACCGCGACGCGCTGCTGTTCGCCCCCCGACAGCGCCGCGGGGCGGTGATCGGCGCGCGCGCCCACCCCCATCCGGTC